>NZ_VPBZ01000004.1:0-111688 GCF_013418475.1 Acinetobacter sp. YH12140 | reverse complement strand
GTCCACAGTTCTACTTCCGTACAACTGACGTAACTGGTGCGATCTCGCTTAAAGAAGGCGTTGAAATGGTTATGCCTGGTGACAACGTAGAAATGTCAGTAGAATTAATCCACCCAATCGCAATGGACGCTGGCTTACGCTTTGCGATCCGTGAAGGTGGTCGTACAGTTGGTGCGGGTGTAGTTTCTAAAGTAACTGCATAATCACTAAATGTGTGAAAAAAAGCGCCTCTTTGAGGCGCTTTTTTTATGCTTATTCAATGTGATAGGGAAATTGTCTGACAATATTTTTTAAAGCTGTCCTTTAGTGATAATTCACTGTCCTTAACTGAAATAATTACGTGTCAATAAAACCGTAATATGAACTCAAGAAAACCAATAAAAGTTTGAGTATTTCATAACTCAAAAAGGAGTTAGGCATGAACGCTAAAGTAAAGATTACTAATCGAGCAGGTGCAAGTTTCCCTGTACGTCGCATGAATTTTGATTTTGATGCGGTACCAGAGTACTGGATGAATGGCTCAGCAGGTTTGACACATTTTATGACCGCATTGTCTGCTTTATTTCCCGCGGGTGAAATGTTCTTTATTGATAGTGTGCGTGCAGTACGTAAACACCCATCGATCGCAAATAATGAAGCCCTACAAAAAGAAATTAGTGCTTTCATTGGTCAAGAAGCAATGCATACGCAAGAGCATGAGGGTTTTAATGCTTCTGCACAAAAATACGGTCATGATGTCGAAACACTTGATAAGGCAACGGGTCGTGTTATCCAAGGTGTACGTAAAGTCTTTGCACGTATTGGTAAACCTGTTGGTATTACTCAAGAAATGGTGGATCTTACTGCAACTACGGCACTTGAGCATTTCACTGCAACGATTGCTTCACAGTTATTGGTAAACCCACATATTCAAGCCTTAATGACTGATGAAACCATGAAAAATATGTGGTTATGGCATGCGATTGAAGAAAATGAGCATAAAGCCGTAGCTTATGATGTATTTGAAGGTGTCTTTGGTCAGGGAATAAAGGCCTACGCACTCCGTACAGGTTCATTGATTGGCGCAATGGTGACATTATTCTTCATACAAAGTTATTTTGTCGCTCGTTTATTAAAAGAAGATAACAAGCTTAATTTTGAAGCATTAAAAGATATTTATACCTATGGTTATAGCCCTTCAAAAGGCATCATCACTGGTATGGGTAAAGAAATGCTGATGTATTTTAAACCAGGTTTTCACCCGAATGATTTAGATACTTCTGGTTTGTTAAAAACGTGGAAAGCATATTTGGGTCTCTAATCACAGCGCTGTGGTGACTTTTTCAGAAGGGCGATGTAAATCGCTCTTTTTTTTATTCAACTTTATAGACAAACTTTTTATAATGCGCATACCCTAGCTATAGAAAGATAAACGAAGATGATTCGTTTGATGCAAGACGCTGATGTCCAGCAGGTTTACGATATCGAGCGCCGCGTACAAAGCCATCCTTGGACCATAAAACAATTTCAAGAATCGATTGCTGCCTATCAAAGTACGGTGATTGAGCGACAAGGAAAAGTTGTAGGTTTTTGCATTTTACAACCCGTTTTAGATGAAGCAAATTTATTGTTAATGGCGATCGATCCGAGCCAGCAAGGCAAAGGATTAGGTTTTCAATTACTCGATGAATCTATTGCCTTACTCAAAAATAACCCCATTCAAATCTTCTTAGAAGTGCGAGAAGGTAATCAACCAGCGATCCGTTTATATGAAAAAGCGGATTTTCATCAAATCGATTTGCGAAAGAATTATTATCCAAATGCCGATGGAACTCGTGAGCACGCCATTATTATGGTGAAGACTTGTGGTGATGATTTTGCAGCTTTATTTAAATAAAAGCGGTGAAGCGTAATCAGATTTAAAGAAAGCATTCGTGAATAAACGGATGCTTTTTTATTGAATATCTTTTGTTTGATCCCGTTTATTTAATAATAGGATTGTTCCAACCGGAAGGTAGGGTGGTCATCAGGGAATCCCCCAGTTGGCTGATTTCTTCTTGGGTCAGTGGTCGGTTGAGTCGACGCCATTGTCCATCAAGCAGAAGTTCCAGTGGAATGTACTGAGATTTATAATTCATTTTTTGCGAATCGGGCACCCAATAGCCCAAGTAGACATATTGCAGTCCAAGTTTTTGTGCATGCTCGATTTGTTTCAGAATGGCAAAAGTCCCTAGGGAGCGACGGCTTTCATCAGGATCAAAAAAGGTATATACCGCTGAAATACCATCATCAAGTGGATCACAGGTAGATACACTGATCAGTTGCTCATCTAACCACAGCTCTAAAAAGAAACTGTCAGTGCAGCTATTAATTAAAAATTTTTCAAATTGATCTTGGCTAGGTGGGTACATATCACCATCAGCATGCCGCTCATTAATGTAGCGTTCGTACAGCGCATAATGCTTTGCATCGGCATCTTGAGGGCGGCTAATTTTCACCGTTAAATCTTGATTCCGTTTCCGCGCTTTTTTTTGCACGCTGTTCATTTGAAATTCATGAACAGGAACGCGAGAGGACAAACATTGGCGACAAAGATGACATTCAGGGCGATAGACAAAATCACCACTACGACGAAAACCCATGCGGGAAAGTTCAGATAATGTGACCACATCAATACGATGGACCGGGTCCAAAAAGACCATTCGAGCAGATTTATTTTCTAAGTAGCTACAATCATGCGGAGGCGTGATGTAGTACTGTAATTCGTTCAACAGGGACTTTGGTTGATAGGAATTCATCGTAATATCCCTCTTATATTGTCATGCGCTGAGACTCGCCCATTGCTCTATTGTTTTACTTGAAAATACACTGTCCTGATACTTTTTCCAATCGATAGAGGGTTGTTTAACAACATCTTGTAACGAATTAAGGTATTGTTGGCGAGAAAGTGTACTCGCACCTAAGCTTAAGAGGTGATCGTTGACTAATTGGCAATCAATCCATGGTAGTTGATTCTCTTGCCCGATGAGCATTAAGGTGTAAAACGCCATTTTAGAGACATCTGTTCGTGTACTAAACATAGACTCGCCAAAGCAGCCATGACCAATATTAACGCCATAGAGGCCACCGACAACGATCTCGTTTTCCCAAACTTCAATGCTATAAGCATAGCCTGCGTCAAACAGCGCAGAATATCCCTGAATAATATCTTCTGAAATCCATGTTTCATTGGCATAACTACGCGGCAGTGAACATGAGCGAATCACAGTTTCAAACGCATGATTAATGGTGATCTTATAGTCCATTTTTTTCATGCTGCGTAATAACGATTTGCTTGGATGATAGTCCTGCGGTCGAATAATGCAGCGGGGTTCAGGACACCACCAACAAATCGGATCACCTTCACTGAACCATGGGAAAAGACCGTGACTATAGGCTTCAAACAGTGTGGAAGGGGAGAGGTCAGCACCGATGCAAATTAAGCCTTCACCTTCGGGATCGCATTCAACTGGATCGGGGAAAGTAAATTCAGAAGGAGGGAGTATCGGCATGCCAAGCTTCTTATTGAGGTACACGGATATTTATCATACATAAAAAAGCCGACCATTAGGTCGGCTAATTTTTTAAAACTATTTAGCTAAGCAAATGACTGAAGCAAAAGATTATTCGCCGAGTGCATCAAGGTATTTTTCAGCATCGAGTGCAGCCATACAGCCTGAACCTGCAGAAGTAATCGCTTGACGGTAGATACTATCGGCAATATCACCCGCAGCAAATACACCCGGAATAGACGTTTGTGTTGCGTTACCCGCTGTGCCACTTTGAACTTGGATGTAGCCGTCACGTAAGTTTAATTGGCCTTCAAAAATACCGCTGTTTGGTTTGTGACCAATAGCCACAAACATACCAGTGACATCAACATTTTGAGTTGAATCATCTTGCGTAGATTTAATACGTACAGAAGTCACACCCGTCGTATCTCCAATCACTTCATCCACTTGGTGATTCCAGATGATGCTGATTTTACCTTCTTTTTCTTTTGCAAAAAGATGATCTTGCAGAATTTTCTCTGATCGTAAAGTGTCGCGACGGTGTACAAGAGTGACATGAGAAGCAATGTTTGAAAGATACAGCGCTTCTTCCACAGCAGTATTACCGCCGCCGACAACCATAACTTTTTGGTTTTTGTAGAAGAAACCATCACAAGTTGCGCAAGCACTTACACCTTGACCCATAAATGCAGCTTCAGATTCAAGACCTAAGTATTGCGCAGTTGCACCTGTACAAATAATCAATGCATCACAAGTGAACTCTTCCATATCGCCTTTAAGTACGAATGGACGAACATTGAGGTCAACTTCGTTGATATGGTCATACACTATTTCTGTGCCAAAACGTTCAGCATGCGCTTGCATTTGTTCCATTAGGGCAGGGCCTGTTAAACCTTCTGCACCACCTGGCCAGTTATCTACTTCTGTTGTCGTAGTCAATTGACCGCCTAATTGAATACCTGCGATGAGTGTCGGTTTCAGGTTCGCACGGGCAGCGTATACCGCAGCGCTATAACCTGCAGGACCAGAACCTAAAATAATTAGACGTGAGTGACGAGCGCTCATCCGTAGAATCCTTTTTTTATATGATAATTTGTGGAATTATACGTCAAAGTTTGAAACGATTGTGTGAGATTAAAGTCGATATTATTGATCATCGAAATCGTTTTGAGCTATATAGAATAAAGTTAACAACTATACTTAAATTATCTTGCATCTTTTTTATTGAACAGGTGCATAATAACAGGTTTAGATTCAGCCCATTTTTGTTGTGGGTAATGACAAAAACATTCATGAAGAATTGGTTACAGGAACGTATATGACAGCGGTGTCGGGTGCATATGCACAGCGCTTAATAATGACATTATTCCTTGTTTCATTTGGGATATATCTGTTCCTTGCAACAGTCACATATACGCCATTTGATCCGGGATGGATGCATTTATCCAGTGATACTCAGCAAGTTTCAAATGCCAGCGGCGTCGCAGGCGCATGGATAGCTGACTTACTCTATGGATTTTTAGGTTGGGCAAGTCTGCTGATACCTGTCTATTTATTTCTCGAAGCAATTCAAGTATGGTGGCCGCGTAGTTTTTTAAACCGTCCATTTCGTTATGCCGCTCAGTTCTTTATTTTACTGGCAACTTCAAGTTTACTTTTCCTATTTTGGAATGTCCCTGAAGATACTTTAGAAAATGCATCGGGCGGGATTATTGGTTATGAACTGGGTCAAAGTCTTGAACAAATTTTAACGGTCTATGGTGCAGCAATATTTCTTATTGCATTTTGGATCATGTTGTTCACTTTGGCCTTTGGCATCAAGTGGAATAAGACATGGGCAACCATGAAATCGACACCAGCTTATCTGCAAGATTTGTTCTATCGCAATGTGCCTGAAGGCGACACCGCATTTGACCGTACAGTACCAACGACTAAAAAAGAGAGTGCTGCTGCGCATGCATCAAAAGTGGTTGCACCAGTTACACCCGCCCATGAGCATCATGCTGTAGAGGTTGACCCTGTAGTACGCGATCGTGTTGCTGAGCGTTTATTTGATGATATTGCTGATAAAGAATGGGCAGAAAAAGAAGGCAATGTACAGCATTTATCTACGGTAGATTCGATGGAGACTGCTACACCATCCGATGATGATTTTGAACATACTTTGGCGAAAGTGCGTCAGTTTGAGCAAGATCAACAACGTGTTGTTGCGACAGGAGAGGTTTGGCGTGCCTTGCATTCAAATGATGACCAAAGGCATAAACAAGATATTGATGCTTTACTGAAAGCTGCAGAAGAAGAGCAGCCTGCCAATCAAACTGAATATTTCAACAAAGCAGCAGATGTGCATTTGACTTCTCCGACAGAAGCGGCGCCGGCAGCTAAAAAATCTGTGGATTGGGATGATGATGAGATCTTCGATGAGCTGTTAGCCGCTGTTCCAAATGGTAAAACAGCGACTGATGTGCATAGCCCATTTAATACAGCACAAAGTGAAAGTCCTGCAACGCATTCAAATGAATTTGCTACAGGTGCTGCTGCAACCGTTGCAGGTTTAGGCGTAGCTGCTGCACAAACGACAACGCTCACCACACCGAAAAATATCAGTGTTGAAACCGAATTTAATGATCTCGATGATTTGCTGGTTGAAGAAGCAGAGCGAGTGATAGAACAGGTACAGCCAGTTCGTACAACCAGTAGTTATGCGCAATCTACGCCTTTGGTTCGTGCTGAAATCAATACACAGCCGCAGACTTTTGTATCTGATGATGAAAAAGCCTTAATCAGCTCGAATAAAGATGCTTTCCGTGAAGTGTGGCAAGAAACAGCAGGTAAGCCTGAAGACATCGATTTAGATCTCGAAGATGATTTTGACTTTGATGCGCCTTTAACCGATGCCTCTGGTCGTCCAATGTCTCGTGCGATGCAAGTGGCACAAAAACGTTTGGATTTACCGACTTTGCCGGGATTGGAAATATTAGATCCTGTAGATCCGAATAAGAAAGTTAATTTTACCGCAGAGCAATTGTCTCGCTTGTCTGAACTTTTAGAAATTAAGCTGCAAGAGTTTAATGTCAAAGCTAAAGTTGTAGAAGCACAGCCGGGCCCTGTCGTGACACGTTTTGAACTAGATTTGGCACCCGGTGTAAAAGCATCGAAAGTGACCAATATTTCACGTGACTTGGCACGCTCAATGTCTATGGCTTCTGTACGTGTGGTGGAAGTTATTCCGGGTAAACCGTATATCGGGATTGAAGTCCCAAATAGTTCACGTGAAATGGTTCGTCTTATTGAGCTGTTAGAAACGCCGGCATACCGTGATCCAAATGCCTTACTTAGTATGGCGATGGGTAAAGATATTTCGGGTAATCCTGTCTTGGCAGATTTGGCGAAAGCACCGCATATGTTGGTGGCAGGTACCACGGGTTCTGGTAAGTCAGTCGCAGTTAATGCCATGTTGTTGTCGATGTTGTTGAAATATACACCTGAGCAACTGCGACTCATCATGATTGACCCGAAACAGTTGGAACTTGCCAACTATAACGATATTCCACATTTATTAACGCCTGTTGTAACCGACATGAAAGATGCGGTGAGTGCATTGAACTGGTGTGTGAATGAAATGGAGCGTCGTTATAAGCTGATGTCTTTGATGAAAGTGCGTAAGCTGACTGACTTTAACCGCAAAATTGAAGAAGCAATGGCCAACGGGGAAGATCTCATCGATCCAACTTGGAAGCCAGATGACTCTGCAACCCAAAGTCGTGCGCCACGTTTACAGCCTATGCCGTTGATCGTAATTGTTGCCGACGAATTTGCCGACATGATCATGCAAGTGGGTAAAAAAGCTGAAGAAATGATTACCCGTCTTGCACAAAAATCACGTGCAGCAGGGATTCATTTGCTGTTGGCGACGCAGCGTCCAACCGTAGATGTAGTGACAGGTTTGATCAAAGCCAATATTCCAACGCGTGCTGCGCTACGTGTCAACAGTAAACTGGATTCACGTACTATCTTAGACGCTGGTGGTGCGGAAGACTTACTGGGCCATGGTGATATGTTATTCCTCGGACCGGGGAAAATTGAACCTGAACGGGTACATGGCGCGTTTATTTCAGACGATGAAGTGAACCGTATTTGTGATGCATGGCGTGAGCGCGGTGAACCGAATTATGTCGATGAAATCCTCACGCCTTATGATGAAGAGCCGACATCTCGCGGTTTTGAAGATGGTGATGGCGGATCAGATCGAGATGCTTTGTATGACCAATGCGTTAGCTTTGTACTGGAAACTCGTAAAGCTTCTACTTCTTCGCTGCAACGTAAATTTAGCCTCGGTTATAACCGTGCTGCACGGATTATTGATCAGATGGAAGAAAATGGCATCGTCAGTGGTATGGGACCAAATGGTAAGCGTGACATTTTGGTTTAATCAATTGGATTAGATCTTTCTCTAAAACCTGCTTCGGCAGGTTTTTTTATTTTTAGATTGAGAACTTATCTTGGTAGAACATGGACTGGGCCAGTTCGATAAAAGCTTTGCAGGCCGGGCTCATGAGTTTTTGATTTTTTACGGCGAGTCCAATCTGCCGTTGGGTATTTGGAAAGAGTGGACGTTTAACCACATGTGGATGTAGCGCCAACAGCTCAGCAGGCATAGCCATATCCGCAACGATAGCGATACCTTCTTGTAAATTCACCATATTTAAAATGGTTAAAAGTTGCGACATTTGATAGGTGATTTTGGGTTGAATTTGATGTTGTTGCAGTAACTTTTCCACATGAGACTGACTACCTGCACGGGTCATAATAAAGGGGTAGTTTTGTAGGTCTTGGATATTTAAATGACTGTGTTTGGAAACTGAATAACTATCTGGAATCAAGGCAATGAAAATATCTTGAATTAAGGGGAAGGTGAACAGTTGCGGCTTGGGGAGTACGGCAAAACCAACATCAATCTGACGTTCAGAAATCCAACGAGACACTTCTGCATCAGTACCTTCTTCGACATAGATCTCAATGTGCGGATAGCGCTCTCTATATGCCTTTAATAGCTCTGGAAGCAGATGAATCGAACTAGAAGAACCAAAAGAGCCAATTCTCAGCGTTCCTTGTTGAATACCATGTGCGGCATGCACTTCTTGTTGCATGATTTGTGCGGTATTGATGACTTCTTTAGCATGCAGTAATAACTGCTGACCAATATGAGTCAGGCTAATTTCGCCTTGTTCACGGCTAAATAAGCTGACATTCCAATGTTGTTCTAAACACTTTAGGGCATGAGAGACAGCTGACTGAGTAATTCCCAGCTGTCGAGCAGCGAGAGTAAAGCTTTGTTGTTCTGCGACTTTAATAAAGATTTCAAGCTGAGAAAATGTCATTGCCATGAGTAATTACTCATTTTGTTATGAGTCTAGATGAGGATTATATTGTGCTACATAAATGGTTAAAGATGAAATAGCTACTTTATTTCAAGGCGTACAGCATGAATATCGTCGTCGCATTGTTTCCCCTCGTTGCATTAATCGCGATGGGCTATGTGCTTAAATACACACAGTTTGTTCAGGATGAATTTTGGGCAAATTCAGAAAAACTTAATTACTACGTTTTATTTCCTGTGCTGCTTTTTTTGAATGTATCAGCCGTGCAATTGGATATGAACACCGTTTCACGAATGTTGACAGTACTGGTTGCGGGCACCAGTTTGATCAGCATTGTGTTGTGGGGGATCAAGCAGTTTATGCATATCCCCGTGCAGCGTTTTGGCGTGTATATCCAAAGTCATATCCGTTTTAATACCTATATTGGTTTATCCCTTATGGGCGCTTTATTTGGCTCCACAGGCATGCAGATGTTTGCCATGTTAATTGCCGTTGCAGTGCCCTTAGTCAATATTATTTCAGTATTGGCCTTCTCAAATTTAAGTGTGAAGCAATTGAGGCAGACCTGTCAGTCCATCGCAAAAAATCCCTTAATTTTAGGCTGTGTGGCAGGGGTATTGTTTAATTTATCAGGCTTGAGTCTGTTTCATGGCTTACCTGAATTATTAAAAATATTGGCAGCCATGAGTTTACCGCTCGGACTACTTTCTGTTGGGGCAGCATTACAGTTTCAACAAATGCGCGCCGATCTACGTCGTTTAAGTTTAAATACGATAGGGCGTCTCATGTTAATGCCATGTATTGCTTATCTATTGAGTACTTGGATGGGTCTGACTGATTTTGAGCGAATGATTTTAGTGGTCTTTTTTGCTTTGCCAACTGCATCATCGTCTTATATTTTGACACGCTATTATCAAGGTGATTCACAACTGATGGCGGCCATTATTAGTGTACAAACCATTGGTTTTGGCTTGATGTTTCCATTGCTCATGTTGATCGTGCATTAATCATGCTGAAATACTATCACGCTGATTTTAAATAAGATAAAAAAAAGCCCGCATGATGCGGGCTTTTTTTGTTACTCGAAATTAAGCAAATTTTGCCAATACTTCGAGGAAACCTGCGCTTTGACGTGGGTATTGAGCAATCACGTCATGAATACGCTGACCTTCAGGATTAGTTGCGTTCACATCACGGCCATCGGCAACGAATTGAGTCAAAAGACGCTCATAGTCATTTGGACGCATATGTTTGAAAGCATGGTAAAGCACGTGAAAGTCGCCATTCACTCCTTCAGGAGGAAGCTGAGTAAGGTAGGCAAATACACGCTCATCTGACCATTCTTCGTTGAACGTTGCTGGCTGAGATAATGCCATCGCAATCTCCTTGCTGGTTTAAAAATACAAAAAGGCAAATATGAGTACGCAAGTAAAATAGTTTTATTCGCCGTCTCTAAGTTAAGCGACTCATTTTATGGTTGGATCAAAAGTTATTTTTTTTATCCCGTTTACTCGAAGCAAAGCTTTTGATCTAACAAAGGAATAAAACTAATCCAGCCCACTCGAAGCAAAGCTTCTCATCTTGCGGCTGGGTAAAGCAGCGCTTTACTGATCCAGCCTCACATTTTGCCTTGATTCAATTTACTTGGCTAATCAGAATTCAGATTAACGTTCTTCAGGCAAATTGATATTCATTTCAAGCATTTCAATATTCGCTTCAGAACGAACAGACATTTGAATATGTTGCTCATCTACACCACGAACATAGCGGTTTACTACTTGCATGATTTCTTTTTTCATCATGTCAATCTTGTCTTGGCTGAGGCGTTTACCTAAACCATTTTCAGATGCCACGATGACTTTTAAACGGTCTTTTGCCGTTTGTGCGCTTGAGGGTTTCTCGTCGCTGCTAAAAAGTTTGCTCCAAAATCCTGCCATGATTACGCTCCAAATAGACGTGCTAACCAACCCTTAGGTTTTACCGTAATGTGACGGTAAGGGCGCTCTTCACCAAGGAAACGTGCAACAAGGTCATCATACGCTTGGCCAGCCGCTTCTTCTGTAAACAGAATCACTGGTTTACCTTCGTTTGATGCTTGTAGAACGCTTTTACATTCAGGAATAACACCTAAAGTCGGTACGCGTAAAATATCTTTTGAAATGTCATCAATCGTCAACATCTCTTGTTTATCCGCACGTTCTGGATTGAAACGTGTAATACATAGATGCTTACGGATACGACCTTCGTTTTGTTCTACTTTTTTGGTTTTGCTGTCGAGCATACCAATAATACGGTCAGAGTCACGTACCGAAGAAATTTCTGGGTTCGTTACAATAATCGCTTCATCAGCATGATACATTGCTAAAATTGCACCACGTTCGATACCCGCAGGTGAGTCACAAATAATGTAATCGAACTCTTGAGAAAGTTCGTCCATTACACGTGCTACACCTTCATCTGTTAACGCGTCTTTATCACGTGTTTGAGATGCTGGCAAAATGTAGAGATTTTCAATATCTTTATCGCGAATAAGCGCTTGTTGTAATCGAGCTTCGTTATTCAATACGTTTACAAAGTCATATACAACGCGGCGTTCACAGCCCATGATCAAGTCAAGGTTACGTAAACCCACATCAAAGTCGATCACAACAGTTTTGTGGCCGCGAAGGGCTAAACCTGTTGCAAAAGATGCGCTTGTAGTTGTTTTACCTACGCCACCTTTACCTGATGTTACGACAACAATTTTCGCCACCGAATCCACTCCTGTTATGGTTTAAATCCCCTTTTTTAATTAGGGGTTTGGTGATTATTTATACATTAAAATTGCAAAGCTTCAAATACTAGCTCTTGCTGGTCATTCAAATAAATATGTACTGGCTGTTTGACCACATGAGGTGGAATGTCATCAGCGACACAGTAAGTCCCTGCAATTGAAACCAATTCAGCTTCTAATGAATGGCAGAAAATACGTGCAGCCGTGTTCCCACCAGCTCCGGCAATGACTCTACCACGAGCACTACCATAAATATGTATATTTCCTGAAGCAATTACTTCTGAACCGCTATTAATCCCAGCATTAATAATGATATCGCCATGGTCTTGGACTAAACATTGACCTGTACGCAAGATTTCATTGTGATACGACGTGGCATGACGAATGGTTGGTACTTCGACTGCAGCAATTTTATCTTCGGTTTTTTCTTCTGCAGGTGCGGGCTCTTCAACCACTTGTTCGCGTGTCGGTTTAACTTGTTGTAGTTTGCGATCCGCAGGAACCACGGGAAATTGGATGGCACGTGCTTGGTCAGATAGTGGACCTTCAGTGACACCAATCGGTTGAATTTCAATACTAATAAGTAGTTGAATCAGTGCAATTAGTTCTTGATCAACCGTACTTTCAATCACGGCTAATGTTCCGGGTGGAAAAGCCTTTTGGAACATTGGAGTAAGTTGCTGGCGGATCGCATCATGATCATTGGTATCGAGGTGAATGCGAATCGCATTGACCATTTTGCCTTTTATCCGTATATCAGCCATATTGAATCCTTGAGACTTCTAACTATTACTTTTGTGCCGAAGTAGTTATGTTGTAAATAGAGCAAATCCTAGAACAATTTGCATGAATACTCTAGCGGAGTTCGCAATTATTTTTGACTAAGTGTTTATTCTGTAGCTTGGTCCTGTTCCTGCATAATCTGCTGCCACTGTTTTACTTTCACTTGCTTACGAATAGCCTCTAGACTTTCAAAAACCGCAGAGCGAACCAACTCATCCAGCTGGGCATTATTTTCGATTTCAATACGGCTAACACGCTGTGAAATGTCTAAATATAGATTGGGTTTTTGAGCCGTCGATGTATTGGGATAAGCCAATGGGGAAATTAAACCTTGGGTAATATTTTCACCCAAACGTTGCCCGATACTTTGAATCTGCTGTTCAATGCGGCTGCCAACGATTGGCACTAAGCGCAATAGCTGCGTGAGTTCTGGAGTGTCTTCGATGGCCTGACTGACGATTTGTCCGACATTTTTGGCGATCAATTCACGTTCAGTACGTAGCTCTTTGCTTAAATTTTCTTGCAAAATCTCAGCTAAAACTTGGGTGAACATCTCACGGTGATGCTGCACAAGATTATTAATCAGGTCTTTATGGGTTGTACTGGTATTGAGCTCATGCTTAACACCATCTAACACGGTAAGTACCACACGATCAGACAGTTCTTCCATCACCACACGATAATAAAACAAAGCTTTCTTTTGCCATGCCGATGGCACAATCTGATAACCCATTTCATAAAGTCGATAGGCAATCACGCCCGCGCGAAATAAACGCAGGAAACGTAAATGCGGCACAATGGCTAAAATTTCGTACCAATGTATAAACGGGAAGAAGAACCAGCGCTGATGGTGCTTGTTGATAATAGCAATCGCCCAGCGCACCAACAATTCTACAATCAAAAAGATAATAAACCACGCTTCGGTGGTAATCACCCATGGATGCAAATGTTCACGGTAAAAACTCAGCACATCGGGCAGGTGGATACTGTTAAAGAACCAACTGCCAAGATTGCTCATGAGGAAAAAGTTCATGCACAGGCAGAACAAGTTAAAAACAATAATAAACACCATGAATATGTCATAAATCAAAAACAGTTTGAATGACCAACTGTCTGGATTGACATGATGATATTTAGATTTCTTGTTTTGCGGCATGCTGTTCTGCGACATAAAACTTCTTCTTAATTATTCAGTAACTGAGTATTTAGCTTTCATACGAGTAATGAGTTGGTCTTTCTCCGTCCACAGCTCATCTACCCAATGCTGAAATTTTTCACGGAATTCTGCATCATCTTCATAGTTGCCGCCATGCACCCACGTTGGAATTTCAATTTTACGTAAATCCACGGCGATACGCGGAACTTCACCGAGCCAAAATTCGCCATAACCTGGTGCACCATTTGGATAGACGATGGTCATATCCACGAGAGCATCAACTTGATCCCCTAAAATATTGAGTGCCAGTGCTAAACCACCCGCTTTCGGCTTAAGAAGGTTTTGATACGGTGATTGCTGCTGCGCATGTTTTTCAGGGGTAAAGCGAGTGCCTTCCAAATAGTTCAGCAGGGTAAAAGGCTGGCTCAATAACTGTTCACAAGATTTACGCGCTTCTTCCATATCTCGATATTTAAGTTCAGGATTTTTCGCGATTTGTTCTTTGCTATGACGTTTCATCATTGGGAAGCCTAAAATTTTAAAAGCTTGTCCCACAAATGGAATGAAAATGAGCTCCCATTTGGTAAAGAAACGCGTCAGAGGCATACGGGTTAAACCAAAATATTGGTTGACTGTCGTATCGACCCAACTTTGATGATTACAGGTCATGAGATAACGACCCTGCAAATTTAAGTCGAGGCCTTCATCGATGGTAATGTCCCATTTGGTATTAGGCAGCACATGGTCAATCAACCAGTTATTGATAGTAAGCCAACTGTTGGTGATTTTAATGTTGGTTTCATCGACCTTTTTTGATTTTTTAAAGAGTTTGGTTAGACCAAGGGCTAAAACAGGAGGACCATGGAAAAAAGTACTGCCTGTCATAACAGAACCGACGGTAAGTCCTTTGCTAATTTTTTTTAGTGTCGGTTGCTTATTTGTTTGAGATGACATATAAAAAGTCCTAGCGGAAATTGTCCAAATAATGATTGATTCTAGTAAATATAGTTCGAGTTGATTAAATAAAAAAGGGCATCTGCTGAACTGTGAAGAAATTGTGATGGAATTAACAAATAAATCTCGTATTCATATTACAAATTGTAACTAAACGTTTTATTATTAACAAAAAATCAATGGTTCAGCCATTTGTTTTACTTCATCATTTCAACCATACAACAAAACACAAAGAAGGAGGCATGCAATGCGTGCACTAGTAATTTCGGCAGTAGTTGGGGCAATGGCACTTACTGGTTGTCAAAACATGGAATATGACAAAGCAGCAATCGGTACTGGTCTAGGCGCTCTTTTAGGCGCTGGTATTGCTTATTCTAATGCTGATAAAGACAAAATGGGTCAAGCAGCTGCAATTGGTGCTGTAGTTGGTGGTGGTGCAGGTCTTCTTCTTGATAAGAAAGAAAAACGTCTTAAACAAGAATTGGCTGGTACTGGTGTTGACGTAGGTCGTAATCCAGATGGTTCGATCAACCTTGTTATGCCATCAGTAACTTTCGCAACTAACTCTTCAACTATTCAATCTCAGTTCCAATCTGCATTGAATGATGTTGCTAAAGTATTGCGTGAAGACGGTACTGCAAACAAACTTGCAATCGTTGTACATGGTCACACAGACAACACTGGTACTGATGCGATCAACAACCCACTTTCTCAAAACCGTGCAAACTCAGTGAAAAACTACCTAGCGTCTCAAGGTATTTCTTCAACTCGTATTACTGCACGTGGTTATGGTTCAACTTCTCCAGTAGCGGATAACTCAACTGCTGCAGGTCGTGAACAAAACCGTCGCGTAGAAATCTCAGTTTACGAAACTAAATAAGTTTTAGTTCGAAACGAAAGGCCACCCTCGGGTGGCTTTTTTTATGGCATTTTTAATGACCGATAAAATACATTTTGCATTAGGCAAGATCGTTTCAGATGACTATAATCATCCTCGAATTAATAAGAGGAAAGACTATGTCACTGGCAAGTCAGTTGAACGACAAGCAACTTGAAGCAATGAAATACACTCAAGGACCCTTGTTAGTACTTGCAGGGGCAGGTTCAGGCAAAACATCGGTGATTACCCGTAAAATTGCCTATTTGGTGAAGCATTGTGGAATTCCTGCGCACCGTATCACCGCGATGACCTTTACCAATAAAGCTGCGCGTGAAATGAAAGAGCGTGTGACGAAGCTGATGAGTCGTGAAGAGGCAAAAGGGCTGTCGGTTTCTACATTCCATAACTTCGGGCTAAACATGCTTCGTTTGGAATTAAAAAATACACCGTTAAAAAATAACTTTTCTATTTTAGATGCAGATGACTGCAAACGCATTTTGATGGATTTAATGCATCGTGACAATTTGTCGGGTGCAGAAAGTAAAGAGCTGATTGCCAAAGCCATGAAAATGATTTCAGATTGGAAAAACGATCTGATTCCACCTGAGCAAGCGCATACCACCTGTGAAACAGCAGAAGACGTTCAGTTTGCACATCTGTATCAACTGTATGAGCGTAATTTACGTGCCTACAATGCTGTGGATTTTGATGATTTGATTGTCATGCCGACGCGCTTATTACAAGAAAATGCAGAAGTGCGTGATCGTTGGCAGAATCGAATCCGCTATTTATTGGTCGACGAATATCAAGATACCAACACCGCGCAATATATTTTGGTGAAATTACTCGTGGGTGTCATGGGACAGTTCACCGCGGTAGGTGATGATGACCAATCGATTTATGCATGGCGTGGTGCTAAGCCTGAGAATATGGCTTTATTGAAGGAAGATTTCCGTAATCTGAAAGTGATTAAGCTTGAGCAAAACTATCGCTCGACCAGTCGTATTTTAAAAGCTGCCAATACAGTTATTGGCAATAACCCACATATTTTCGATAAAAAGCTTTGGTCAGATAAAGGCCATGGTGAAGTGATCCGCGTGATTACTTGTCGTAATGACGATGATGAATCAGAACGCGTCGTAAAAGACTTAATTACACACAAGCTGATGAACGGTAAAAATTGGAAAGACTACGCCATTTTATACCGTGGTAATTTCCAAGCGCGTGCTCTAGAAACACAGCTACGCCAAATGCAGATCCCGTATAAATTATCGGGTGGTCAGTCTTTCTTCGCTCGTGCTGAAATTAAGGACTTGATGAGCTACTTACGTTTGATCATCAACCCTGAAGATGACAGTGCATTTTTACGAATTATCAATACGCCAAAACGTGCGATTGGCCCTGTGACTTTGGAAAAACTCGGTCTATTTGCTCAAGAAAGTAATTTATCCTTACTCAGTGCAGCAGGTGACCAGCGCTTAAGCATGGCGATTCCGAAAAAAGCCACAACCCAATTGGCCGAATTTGCGGACTTTATTTCGACCTTTACTCGTGAATTATTAGAAGATGATGAGCCTGTTCCCATTATTCGTCGCATGATGATTGAAGCAGGTTATATCGACTATGTTAAAGAATCTGCAGCTACTCCTGCGCAGGAAAAAACCAAACTGGATAATATTGAAGTGCTATATAGCAGTATTCAAAGTTTGATAAACCGCGCTGAAGATGTAGATGAAAAGAACATTGAAAGTGTGATTCGTAAAATGGTGCTGCTCGATATGTTAGAACAGCAACAAGAAGAAGAAGACACCGATAAAGTCAATTTGTTAACACTTCATGCGTCGAAAGGTCTGGAATTTCCATTCGTTTATTTGATTGGTCTGGAAGAAGAAATTCTACCGCATAAAAACTCCATTGCTGCTGACACGGTCGAGGAAGAACGACGTTTGATGTACGTGGGGATTACTCGTGCACGTCAAGGCTTAACTATGACTCTAGCAGAGCAACGTAAAGCCGGTGGTCAAATGCGACAAATGACACCAAGCCGTTTCTTGGACGAACTGCCACAAGATGAATTGGAGTGGTTAGGCCGCAAGAAAAAGCTGGCAGGGGATATCGATCCTAAACAGCAAGCA
The DNA here is from genome assembly GCF_013418475.1 of Acinetobacter sp. YH12140. Lineage (NCBI taxonomy): Bacteria > Pseudomonadati > Pseudomonadota > Gammaproteobacteria > Moraxellales > Moraxellaceae > Acinetobacter > Acinetobacter sp. YH12140. The sequence goes on along the minus strand of NZ_VPBZ01000004.1, from coordinate 94,096 downwards.
CAGCATTATTTAGAAAATTTACGCGCGCTGATTAAGCGTTAAAGCTTAAAGCTTAAAGCGTAGAATATTTTATTTATTTTTTGAAATTCGTTTTATTGAAACAGGAATGAACCATGAAAGTTCAAGTTAAAGTTCTCGACACACGTTTAGGTACGGAATGGCCAATGCCAACTTATGCCACAGCAGGTTCGGCAGGTCTTGATCTCCGTGCATGTGTAGAAGAAACCACCGTAATTGAACCGGGTCAAACTGTTCTGGTAAAAACAGGCCTATCGATTTATATCGAAGATACGCAATATGCAGGTTTAATTCTGCCACGTTCAGGCTTAGGCCATAAACATGGAATCGTGTTGGGTAACTTGGTCGGTTTGATTGATTCTGACTACCAAGGTGAATTGATGGTATCTGTTTGGAACCGTAGCCAAACGGCATTTAGCCTAGAGCCGGGTGAGCGTTTAGCACAATATGTTTTAGTGCCAGTTGTACAAGCTCAGTTTGATATTGTAGATGAGTTTGAAGCCACTGAACGTGGTGCAGGCGGTTTTGGTCATACAGGTAAAAACTAATCAGCACGAGAATTTTGATCCAGTGCGTTGATAAGTAAAATGCCTATAATCAAGTAGCGAATAAAAAACCATCCTCGTGATGGTTTTTTATTTATATCATTTTATTTAAATTTTAATTTATTCAAATTCAAATCTATATTTAGAGTATTTTGGATCTTATTAGGATTTTTAATTCTGATAAGTTTACTTGGTTTATATTTTAGGGGTGAGGGTAAAGAATAATTAGAATTTTGTGTATTGGTTTAAATTTGATCGATTTACTATATTTTTACACATTTAAATAAATAATCAAAAATATTTGAAAAGTAAAATATTTAAGACTAAATGATAAATTGATATTTTTATTAATGTAAGGTATTGATTTAATTTTAAAAATAAATTAGTGGATAAATGTGAGTGTAATTTTTAGATCAGTATTTAAATATTATTAATTGATTGTTAACTAAATTTGTTATAAAAAAAGCTACACTTTTTTTCAGGATTTTATCCTTTAATTAAAAGCTTAAATTCTCAATAGAATTTAAGATTTTTTAATTAATAAAGATGTAATTAGAAGAACATAGTATGGGTTCACTGTTTAGTCACTTTCCGCAACATATTTTTCGTGCATATGACATTCGCGGGAAAATATCGCTCTTAAATGCTGATTTAGTTCAGTCAATTGCTTGTGGCTTAGTCAAACAATATTTAGATGCAGGGCAAAAGAGCCTTGCCATTGGCTATGATGCGCGTTTAACCAGTCCAACCTATGCAAAAATAATTCAAAAAGTCTGCCATGAGGCTGGCCTTGAAGCGGAAATTATTGGCTGCTGCTCAAGCCCGATGTTGTATTTTATTGCGGGACAATTTCAAGGCAATGGCATTATGGTGACGGCGAGCCATAATCCTAAATCAGATAATGGTATCAAGTGGATTATCAAAGGTGAGCCACCTTGTCCGGAGATGATTCAACATGTTGCCGTTGAAGCACGAAATTGTTTCTCATCGGAACGTGTGCATTTGATGACTGAACTTGAGCCACACGAAATCAAACCTGAATATTGTTTGGCCTATCAGAAATTTATTTTAGATGACATTCATTTACAGCAACCGCTTAAAGTTGTGATCGATGGCATGCATGGTTCAGCTGGGCATTGTGCAGCATTATTATTAAATAAATTAGGCTGTGAAGTTTTGGCATTACGTTGCCAAGCTGATGGCCATTTCCCTGATCATGCTCCAGATCCATCACAGCTCAAACATTTAACTCACCTTCGCCAAGCCATACAGTTGCAAAAGGCCGATATTGGCATTGCTTTAGATGGTGATGGTGATCGTTTAGTGTTGATTGATGAAACTGGCAAAGTGGTTTCTGCAGATCGATTATTGTGTTTATTTGCTGAAATTTGTTTGACTCAAAAACCACATGCAGAGGTGGTATTTGATGTGAAATGTTCAACAATGATTCGGGATACCGTGTGTGATCTAGATGCGCAGCCTATCATGATTCGAACGGGCAGTAGTTTCTTGCGAAAGTATATTTCCCAATCTAAAGGCAAAGCGGTTTTTGGTGGTGAATACGCAGGGCATTATGTTTTTAATGACGGTCGTGGTGGTGGCTATGACGACGGTCTATATGCTGCCTTAAGGGTATTAGAATATATTCAAACTCAGGGACTAACATTGTCAGAAGCTTTGGCGAAATATCCGGAGCGCTTTAGTACCGAAGATTTATATGTCAGTACGCATCAGCATGATCCAGCGGAAGTTTTAAAGCAGGTTGAAGCCAATTCTACGCGAATTCCAGCACAAATCAGTAAAATTGATGGAATACGCCTTGATTTTGATGATGGATTTGGCATCATTCGAGCATCGAATACAGGTGAGTATTTCACTTTACGCTTTGATGCCAACTCATCAGCACGCTTAAAAGAAATACGAGATCTGTTTGTTTCCATGTTAGTTGAGCACTATCCAAACATTGCTCATGACATTCCAGATGCTCAATAAGGAGAGGCAAATGCCACATCAACATACTGGCATCGACAAAGCACAAATCCTGACGGAAGCTTTGCCGTATATTCAACGTTTTGCGGGTAAGACGCTGGTAGTGAAGTATGGTGGTAATGCCATGACCGATCCTGAGCTTGAGAGTTCATTTGCACGTGATATCGTATTGCTGAAAACGGTTGGTCTAAATCCGATTGTGGTACATGGCGGTGGTCCACAAGTGGATTCATTCCTCAAACAATTAGGCCGTGAGTCTGATCGTATCGACGGTATGCGCGTGACTGATCCTGCAACGATGGAAGTTGTCGAGATGGTCTTGGGCGGCAGCGTGAACAAATCGATTGTGAACTTAATCAATAAACACGGTGGCCGTGCGATTGGTTTAACCGGTAAAGATGGTAATTTGATCCGTGCGCAAAAATTATTGATGGAAAAAACTGCCGAAGATGGTTCAGTAAAACAGATTGATTTAGGTCTAGTTGGCGAAGTGGTTGGTGTGAAAACTGACGTACTTGAAATGTTTACCCAAAGCGATTTTATTCCTGTGATTGCACCATTAGGTGTAGACGAAGACGGCAATACCTATAACATCAATGCTGACTTGGTTGCAGGTAAAGTGGCGGAAGCATTGGGTGCGGAAAAGCTAATTCTATTGACCAATATCACGGGTGTTTTAGACGAAAATAAAAATCTGCTGACTGGGTTAACCACCCAAGAAGTCGATCGTTTGATTGAAACTGGCGTGATCTATGGCGGCATGATTCCGAAAGTTGGCTGTGCATTAGATGCAGTCAAAGGTGGCGTAATCAGCGCACATATTGTTGATGGTCGTGTACCTCATGCAACATTACTTGAAATCTTTACGGATCATGGTGTGGGTACATTAATCACCAATCGAACCAATGTGAAAAAAGCTTAAGATACTTAGCATTTTTTGATATAAAAAAGCCTCTTTTGAGGCTTTTTTATTATTTATCAGTTAGCTAAGTGACATTTGAAAAGATCAAATAATGTATTTGCCCTGTTGGATTATAAAAACTCTTACAATGGCGCCGATTTTAGATTTACAACAACTAAAACTGTCATGCACAATAGAGAAATCATAGATTTACTGCTGAAATGATCGATATGTGCCAGCTGCTCGGAATGAATTGTGCGACTCCTACCGATATTACTTTTTCGTTTCGGGGATTTTCGCAGCGAGCAGGAATTACCTCAGATCATTGTGATGGCTTTGGTATCGCTTTTTTTGAAGATAAAGCATGTCGTTTATTTGTCGACAATCAATCTGCTGTAGAGTCTCCGATTGCTGAGCTGATCCGAAACTACCCGATTAAATCTCGCAATGTGATTGCACACATTCGTAAAGCGACACAAGGCAAAATTAATCTTGAAAACTCACATCCATTTAGTCGTGAATTGTGGGGCAGACAGTGGATTTTTGCGCATAATGGCGACCTGCATGGCTTTCAGCCCGAGCTCACGGGGCGCTTCACTCCCGTCGGCAATACCGACAGTGAATTGGCCTTTTGCTATTTGCTTGAGCAAATGGTGAAACGTTTTGGTTATACCGAACCAACACTCGATCAGGTGTTTGACCTGTTATTAGAAATCTCTCCGAAAATTGCGGAACATGGCACCTTTAATTTTTGTTTGTCGAATGGGCAGGCGCTATTTAGTTATGCGATTACCAAGCTGCATTGGCTGGTTCGAGAGTTTCCATTTCAGCCTGCACAGTTGATTGATATTGATGTTGAAGTCGATTTTAGTGAAGTCACTACGCCTGAAGACCGTGTTGCCGTGATTACCACTGAACCCTTAACGCAAAATGAAGTTTGGACAGCATTTGAGCCGGGTGAAATGCTTTTATTTCAACATGGTCGTCCAATACGTGCTGCAAAGACGGTTGTTGAACGTTTAGAACGTGAGCGGCTGGACCCATCTTTAAAACGTGTCACACGTGCAGATCAGTATTAATTTTGAATGAAAGATATTCATTATAAAAATGAATATCTTACACTTTATTGAATTAAGGGTGTTTTCTAAGATATTGAATTGATTAAAAAATATCTTAGCTTTATACTCAGGATTAAATAAATTAACATAATAAAAACAATTGATTACATTATAAATAGCAGTATTTCAATTAAAACCAACCTTTTTACTTCATTTTTATTTAAGTCCTTTAATTATATGATGAAATTTACGTGATAAGTCCTTCATATTTATAGGTGGTCGTAATGAAAATGAAATGGGTTCCAGAATACAATACTGGTATCGATGTGATTGACGATCAACACAAACGGATTCTTGACTACATCAATGAAATTGATGGCATTGACGCAAATACAGATCGTGATCGTGTAAAACAAATTCTGGAAAACATTATTGATTACACGCAATCACATTTTACCTTCGAAGAATCTTTACAAGAAGAAGCGGGTTATAAATATCGTGTGCCACATAAACGCGTACATGATTTATTTATTAAAAAAATTGAATCTTACCGCGACCGTTTTGAAATGGGGCATGCGATTGAAAATGAATTACATGAAGTGCTTTCAAAATGGCTAATTAACCATATTCAGCACGATGATGCTGATTATGTCGGTGCGGTTAAAGAAAATATGATGGGTATCATCAAAGAAAAAGAAAAGAAAAAAGGCAAAAATTGGTTTGCACGTTTCTTTTCATAACCTCAAAAAATGAAATAAAAACAATTAAATTCTAATAATATCATTTGCGCAGCAAATCACCTTTAAGGTGATTTGCTTTTTGTTTTTGATTTTCAAGGCACAGCAAGGCAAAATAGCGCTAGAATTTTCAAAGGAATTTGTCATGCAGGACAATGCGATGTCGAAATGGTTATCGCCACTGATGGCGTTCTGTTTATCTTTTATCATTATTGCAACTTTAGCACCGGTAACAGGTATTCAAATTGAACGTCAGCTAGATTTCTGGCTGTTGTGGCTAGGTACAATGCTTATTTTAGCTTTACCGCTATGTTATTTGGAAATTGCCTTAGCAAAACGTTCAAAAATTACAGCAGTTCAAGCACTGTCTTCGCTAACACGTGATGCGGATGCTTCACCCAAATGGCGTATAGTCGGTTGGCTTGCCGTAGTATTTATTCCATTTTTAGCAGGTGCCATGCTTTCAGCCGCGTCGCAATATGTGGCAATTTTTACAGCTAATGGCTTTGCCTATAGCATTATTTTGGCTGTCCTTGCAGTCATTGCATTTGCATTGTCGTTTGTACCACGCCAATTTTTAGTGATTTTGACCGCTATTGGTGTGATTGCTGCAGTAGTCTTAGCGAATGTTATGGGAACTGCCTTACCAGAGTGGAAAATGACTGCGCTCGAATTTAGTGAGTGGGGCAATGCAACTGTCTTGGCGCTCGTAGCAAGTGGTTTGGGGATGGGCTTGTATTGGCAGTCAAGTTTACCAGCCGTGAAGCAACAAGAGATTGCAAGCAAAACGGTATTTCCGATTTGGATCGCTCAACTTTTGGCAGTGGTTGCTTTTGCCTTTTTCGCAGCAAAAGCGCAAGTACCTGCTTTAGCACTGGTTGTGGGTTTAGTTGCAGCTTCTGCATTACTGATTCAAATGGCACGTGAACAATTACAACAACGCCAATTGGCTGTAGTGTTGCAATGGGCGATTTTATTGGTTGCGGTTTTTGTATGGGCACTGAGCACTGTTGTTCCAGTATTTAATATTGCCTTGTTGGTTTGGGGCTTAATTATTTGTCTGATTTATGCGATTTTCGCAGGTTGGATTATGAAGATTAGTCATCTACGTAAGTCAATGAACTTCAGTCATGAAACCTTTTATAATATTTGGCGTATTGCCGTACGTATCGTAGTGCCCTTGTCAATAATATTGGCATTGGTGGCTGTGATTGGGCAGTTATTCTAATGACAGCTCAGTTACAAGTATGGGTCGCTTATGCGAGCGTGGAACAGCAGATATTAATTCCTCTGATCTTTAATCCCGGTATGACGGTTGAAGATGCTATTGTGCAAAGTGGCATTCGAAAACAAGTGGATTTACCAGAAGTATTAACACTAGGAATCTTCGGGGCGCGTGTAAGCGATTCATCTCAGTTACTTGAAGCAGGTGATCGCGTCGAAATCTATCGTGCATTAATCATTAATCCGAAAGATATTCGTCGTAATCGCGCCAAGAAAAATCCCGTCGGCCGTTATTGTCGAGGCAATCGTTTCAAGCAATTGTACTTATAAAAAAAACCCCTAAATTTAGGGGTTTATTTTTATCTTAAAGCGACTATAGTGGTGGCGCAGTTAAAATCGCTTCTTTAGAACCTGGTAAGCCCGGTTGAGACTCTGGAATGGTTTCTAAGCCTTCAATTTTTTGAACGATACCGTTTTGGTCAAAGAAGATTTTTAAGTGTTGACCATGTGCAGCAGGAATCTTGGCTTTTTTAGCATATGTTCCTGGGGTATACTTATAAATGTAGTCCCAACGTAACGGATTCATTGGATCGGCAACAGTTGGACTACCTAGCAAAAAGCGAACTTGTTGGTGGCTCATTCCCACTTGAATTTTAGCCGCTTGTGCTTGAGTTAAAGGTGTACCTTGTGGAATATCAACTTTATAAACGCCCAAGGTTGAACAGCCTACGAGCAATGAAGTGACGAATAACGTCAGCATGATTTTTTGCATTTTGCTAAACTATCCCAAATTAATTATGATGCATTTGATCCAAGGATAGATCATACTGCATCTACACTTTGTTGCATATTCCAACTTTAATTTTGTTGAGAGACCTTTTTTCATGCCTATTTCAAATCAAGATTTACGTAAAGCTGGACTTAAAGTTACACTTCCACGAATTAAAATATTGGAATTGCTTGAAAATTCAAGACAACATCACTTAAGCGCAGAAGATATTTATAAGACTTTACTTGAACAGGGTGAAGATGTGGGTTTAGCAACTGTGTATCGCGTGTTAACACAGTTTGAAGCTGCAGGTATTATTCAACGCCATCATTTTGAAAACAATCATTCTGTTTTTGAGATTATGCAAGAAGATCACCATGACCATATTGTGTGTCAAAACTGCAATAAAGTGGTGGAATTTACTAATGATGTGATTGAGCATGAGCAACATCAAGTGGCAGAAAAATTTGGTTTCCAACTTACAGGTCACTCATTAAATCTTTATGGCTATTGTGATGCACCTGAATGCCAAGAAGCATATCGTAAAAAATAATCCGATGCGGATGAGAATAAATAAAAAAACAGACTTCATATGAAGTCTGTTTTTTTATTTCCGAAAGCATCATGCAGAATTAATGTTGACCATCAAAGGTAATATTTGAATTTGCACGCAGTAAATGCTCACCGCCTTCTTCAGACAATTTAATCTGTAGACGCAGGTCGTTCGGTGAATCGGCATGTTTGAGCGCATCTTTGTAGCTAATTTGCTTGGCTTTATATAGATCATATAAAGCTTGGTCAAAGGTTTGCATACCCAGTTCACGAGAACGCTTCATCAGGTCTTTAATTTCGTGCACTTCACCCTTACGGATTAAATCTGAAATTAAAGGTGAGTTGATCAAAATCTCAATGGCAGCACGACGTGAATTACCATCAATGGTTGGAATCAATTGCTGCGCAACCATTGCTTTTAAATTCAAAGACAAGTCCATGAACAGCTGACTATGACGATCCGCTTCAAAGAAGTGAATGATACGGTCGATGGCCTGGTTGGCGTTGTTGGCATGCAGAGTAGCAAAAACCAAGTGACCCGTTTCAGCAAAGGCAATCGCATAGTCCATGGTTTCACGTGAACGAATCTCACCAATCAGAATCACGTCTGGTGCCTGACGTAGCGTGTTCTTTAAGGCAACTTCGAAAGAGTCGGTATCAATCCCCACTTCACGTTGGGTAATGATACAGCCTCGGTGTTGGTGTACAAATTCAATCGGGTCTTCAATTGTAATGATATGACCTTTGCTATTTTCATTACGATAGCCAATCAAAGATGCCAAAGAGGTTGATTTACCTGTACCCGTTGCACCTACGAAAATGATAATGCCACGCTTGGTCATCGCTAATTCTTTTAAAATCGGCGGTAATTTCAACTCATCCATCGTTGGAATAACGGTTTCGATACGACGCAGCACCATACCTGGCTGGTCACGTTGTTGAAAGGCGCTGACACGAAAACGAGCAGATTTACTGGTATTACTAATGGCAAAGTTACATTCGCGCGTTTCGGCAAATTCCTTACGCTGTTTGTCAGACATAATAGAATGTAAGATTTGACCGACAGTCGGGCCCGGTAGCTTAGTCGAGCCAATTGGCAAAATTTGCCCATTGATCTTAATCGAGGGTTCAACATCGGCTGTAATAAACAAATCCGATGCTTTTTTCTCCACCATATAATCAAGTAAGCCGTTAAAATCCATAACGATCGCCCCAGAAAAATAAAAAAATTACAAGAAAGATTCGGGTTGTTTCGCTGCAGTCCGTGCAGTTTGCGTACTAATAATGCCTTTTGCGACAAGGTTTTTTAAGCTTTGATCGAGTGTGGTCATACCGTAGTTGGCACCGGTTTGAATCGCAGAATACATTTGCGCGACTTTGTTTTCACGAATCAAGTTACGGATCGCAGGAATACCGATCATGATTTCATGCGCAGCCACACGACCGCCACCATTTTTCTTGAGTAGGGTTTGTGAAATTACGGCTTGAAGTGATTCGGATAACATGGCACGAACCATATCTTTTTCTTCAGCAGGGAATACGTCAATCACACGGTCAATGGTTTTTGCGGCAGAGGTTGTATGTAGTGTACCGAAGACCAAGTGACCGGTTTCAGCAGCTGTCAGCGCCAAACGAATGGTTTCAAGGTCACGCATCTCACCGACTAAGATAATATCCGGGTCTTCACGCAGTGCGGAACGAAGTGCTTCGTTAAAGCCGTGCGTATCACGGTGTACTTCACGTTGGTTGACCAAGCATTTTTTTGATTCGTGTACAAATTCGATCGGGTCTTCGACCGTTAAAATATGGTCATAACGGTTGTCGTTAATGTAATCAACCATCGCAGCAAGCGTGGTAGATTTACCCGAACCCGTTGGACCAGTCACCAATACGATGCCACGTGGATATTCACAAATATCTTTGAAGATTTGGCCCATACCAAGATCTTCAATGGTTAGTACTTTTGAAGGAATGGTACGGAAAACGGCACCAGCACCACGGTTTTGGTTAAATGCGTTCACACGGAAACGAGCCACACCAGGTACTTCAAATGAAAAGTCGGTTTCTAATTTTTCTTCGTAATCACGACGCTGTTTATCGTTCATGATGTCGTAAACCAATTTGTGCACTTCTTTGTGTTCAAGAGCAGGAAGGTTGATACGACGAACTTCACCATCCACACGAATCATTGGTGGCATACCAGAAGATAAATGTAAATCCGAAGCGTTATTTTTGGCAGCAAAGGCCAATAGTTCTGTAATGTCCATAAAATCCCCGAGATAAAAATTAAATCTTAATTATTTTGATAGAATAATAAGGCTTTCCCACAGCTTAACCAACACTTAGTTGCAGGGCAATGCAAAAAAAGATGAATGAAATGAGAACCCCGTCAATGAATAAACTTCAAGAAGCACGAAATCAAGTCTTGCAGCAAATTGAGCAGGCTTGCCAACTTGCGGGTCGACTACAGCAGTCGGTTGAATTGTTGGCTGTATCTAAGACGCATCCTGCTGAAATGCTAAGAGAAATGTATACAACGGGGCAACGATCATTTGGTGAAAATTATCTGCAAGAAGCGCTTGAAAAAATTGAGGCTTTGGCCGATTTAGAGATTGAATGGCATTTCATTGGTCATGTACAGCGAAATAAAACCAAACATTTGGCTTCAAACTTTGCATGGGTACATGGCGTCGATCGTTTGATTATTGCAGAGCGTTTATCAGCTCAACGTGACGTTTCACAACAGCCATTAAATATTTGTCTACAAGTGAATATTGATGATCAAGATTCAAAAGATGGTTGTGCTCCTGATGAAGTTGCAGAGTTGGTTCGTCAAATTAGTCTATTACCAAATTTAAAATTGCGCGGGCTCATGGTGATTCCTGCGCCTAACAATACTCAGGCTTTCTTTGATGCTCGGCAGCTCTTTGAGCAAGTTAAAGCAGAGCATGCCCACCCTGAAGATTGGGATACTTTAAGTATGGGAATGTCGGGCGATATGGTTGATGCTATTGCCGCAGGCTCAACTATGGTGCGTGTAGGCACAGCCTTATTTGGTGCACGTGATTATTCCAAATAATGACTATGCAAGTGCCGAGGTGCTGAGAACAAGGTGCCTTATGCACTTGCTAAATCCGCAATTATTTCAAAACGCAAAGCTAAAAAAAGTATTTCAATCAAAATAATTTAAATAAGCACATCATTTCCTCTTTCTCAAATTTTGAAACCCTCGGGTTCAAATTTGGGCTTTAAAATTGAACTTTCCAGCAAAGTTGCGTACAAAACAAGCAGGATGTCACGCACATTTTGAGATGAAAGTGATTTGATTTTTGGACAAATAGGAAAGTTCATGATGGCATATTATCAACTGATTCAGCGTAATACGGATGCGCAAGGCATTGTCACAGCACATTATCGTTCAACAGTCTTAGCACAGGGCGCATGGAATGAACATGAGCAACATATGGCACCTGCAACAGGCATTATTTGCGCAGAACTAGATCGATTTTTACCCCGTGAAGATGTGCGCATAGGGCGAATTAGTTTGGATATTTTAGGCTTAATTCCTGCGGGAGAGTTTGAAATAGTCAGTAAGGTGATACGCCCAGGTAAAACCATTGAGTTGATTGAGTCTGAAATGCGTGCTCAAGGCAAAGTTTGTATTGTGGCGCGAACGTGGCGCATGATGACGCAAAACAGTCAAATCGCTCATGGACTTGAAGACCAGTCGGTCAATGGACCTGAACAAGCGCCTCTTTGGGAGGGGATTCGTCAATGGCCCGGTGGTTTTATTCACTCTATTGAGGCACGAAGCCATGAACGACGAGCAGGTCGGGGTATTGTTTGGTTAAACACACCTCATGAAATGATTGAGGGCGAAACGAGTAGTGATTTCGTGCGCTTAATGGGGTTGGTTGATACAGCAAATGGCATTGTGCCACGTCAAGACTGGCCGTTTAAATGGGGTTTTCCAAATTTAGACCTTCAAATTCATTTGCATCGAATGCCGCAGGGGCAGTGGCTAGGTTTAGAAACTGTACAGCAATATGGTGACGACGGAATCGGATTAACCAGCTCAATCCTACATGATGTTAATGGCCCATTTGGACGTAGCGAACAAATCCTTACGCTGCGTAAAATTTCAGAATAGCAGATAACACAATGCAAATTTGATTGTGTTCATTGCTACTTTATATTGAAAGTATTAGGGATATTGTTAGGCCTTAATTATTCCAATCATGAATGCAATCAAATTCTGGGTTAGTTGAATTCCAGCTGTATGTTATTTGGATGAATCTGATCCGGTTATTGGTTACAGTGCTTAGCATAAGTCAACAATTTGCAGCACTATTGTTCAGCCTAGTTTTTTATACTGGCAAGATAAGTATTCTAATAAAGGGCAGAGCAATGAAAAATAGATGGATTGTGATTTGGAGTTTGTTGGGCGGTTTTTTTAGTTTAATTTTATCGGCCTGTAGTTCGGCACCAGTTCAGCAATCAGCAGATGACATGAGTTCAGATGTTCAAATTGAAAGTGAAATGGCTCAAGTATCTACACCGAGCATGACTGCCAGTCGAACTTCAGCTTCTTTAAGTAACAATAAAGTTAAGGATGAGCAGCGTCTTGGAACGAAATGGGGGGATGAAATCAGTTCATCGGTTAAACCCGTCAATTTAAAACGCTTAAGTTCAACGCCTATTGCTGAGTCGCAAATCCGTTATGCAGGAAAAGACTTTTCAGGGCGTAGTATTAACAGCATTTCCTTGGCGGCGGGCAAAGTTAGCTTTTCAGTGAAAGACGAGCGTGGACGTAATTTAGCCTTATATCGAGATGGGCAGCAATACTTTCTATCTGCTAATGATGGCCAAAGCTATGTATTGCATTATACCAATAACAGCCCACAAACCTTTGAGGTAGTGGCAAGTGTAGATGGTTTGGATGTATTAAATGGACAGCGTGCATCACGTTACAACAGTGGTTATGTGCTGTGGCCTTATAGTCATTTGGATATTGAAGGGTTCCGTAAGAGCAATAGTGCAGTGGCTTCATTTACCTTCAGTAAACCTAAAGATTCATATGCAGCGCACTCTACCAGTGGCTCGATTAACAATACAGGTGTGATTGGTACGGTTATTTATGAGCTAAATGCACCACGTGATCAAGTCAAACCTACAAGCCAATATGCCCCACCACCAAATGCTTTTCCTGCGGATTAAGGTGGATGTAGGACCATACACTTCTTTGTCATTCCTAAGTCAAGAAAATCAGGGCTGAGTGGAAAAATTCATTCAGCCTTTGCTTTCTAATCAGCTCTCAAATTTTGAATATCGTCAATATCACGCATCGTTAGATTGATTAACCATTTACTCAGGAACTCAGCATACAACTTCAATGGTACTTGCACCAGCACCGACAGGTTTGACTTGAATCTGTACTGGAATCCGTTCATGCATTTCATGTACATGCGAGATCAAGACAACTTTACGACCCTGGCTTTGTAAGTGATCGAGTGCATTCATCACCATATGTAAGGAGGCAGGGTCAAGCGTACCAAAACCTTCATCAATAAACAGTGATTCGAGCTTCATGGAGCCTGACGCCATATTGGCAATCGCTAAAGCCAGCGCTAAAGATACCAAGAAAGTTTCACCACCAGATAGGGAGAGGACAGGGCGGACTTCGCTGTTCATATCGAGGTCGATAATCGCTAGACTTAAACTGTCAGGAATACGATGTAATTGATAACGCTGTGAAAGAGGCTGTAATTGTTGGTTAGCATATTCCACCAAGATATCCAAATGATGCTCTTGGGCGATTTTCTTAAATTTCGTGCCTTCTTTGTGACCAATTAAGTCGTAGATGCGACCCCAACGATATTCTTCAGTTTTGATTTGCTCAATCTGTGATTGATATTTGGCGTAGTTACTTTGATTATTAGCATTCATACGCAGTTGCGCATCAGCTTCGTTAAACGCATTTTGCTGCTGTGCTTTCTCCGATGCCAATGTCATCAGTTTGCTTTGTAGCTCTTCAAAGCTGAGTTCAGGCTGTTGTTTGAGATGCTTTTGATACTGTTCTTCAAGCGTTTGCCATGAAGTCTTGGCAGTATCCAATGTGTACTGATGATTCAATAAGTTGTGACGGATGTCTTGGTGCTGGTCATGGTCAATCGTCAAACATTGTTCAATAAGACTTGGATAGAAATCAGGATGCGTTTCTTGCCATGTGGCAATGTGTTGGCTTGCCTGCTGAAGCTGTTGTGTATTTAAGCTGATTTGACTATTTAAATTTTGCTGTTTTAAAAGCAATTGCTGTAATACGTCTTCAGAGCCTTTGAGCTGCTGACGTATTTCAGTAATTGCGTGTTGTAATTGCTGCTGTTCTCGATCAAGCGTTGCTTGCCATTCGCTGACATACTGATACTGACGACCTGCATAGGTTTCGGTCAGAGTATTGAGTTGTTCACGTAAGTGTTTACCAGCGCTAGAAATCTCTGCCAATTGATCTAATTTTTCCTGAGATTGTTTTTGTAAAAATTCAAGTTTTAATTGCTGTTGATTCTGTTCAGCCTGCAACTGCTCACACTGTTTTTGTTGCTCATTGATCAGCGTCAATAACTGCTGACGTTGTTGTAATTCCTGCAAGATCTGTTGAGCATAATGAAGTGGATGCGCCTGCCAATGCTGTTGCTGCATGGTATTAAGTTGCTGAGTAATAGGTTCGATCAGGTATTCGAGTTGTTGTCGCTGTTGTATACCATATTGTAGTTGTTCAGCTTGTCGCTGTGTTGAACGCCATGTTTGGAGGGTGTGTTGATCTTGCTGTAAATCATCAAGCAGTTGTTGCGTTGTTTGCGTTGTTCGCGCTAAAGCCACTTGAATCTGTTGTAAAAGATCAGCAGAAGATTGCTGTGTATCAAAGTCCAACTGCTGTGATCGTAGTTCATTGTTAAACTTATGCTTCTGAACGCTGATGCTTTGTGAGAGTTCATCGATTTGACGCTGTTGTTGCTGCGTCGTTGCTTCGATTTTTGAAGATTGTATTTCTAATTGATTTAGCTGTTTGCACAGATGCTCGTGATCTTTTTTGGCTTGCTGTAATTGTTGGTCTTGCAATTGTTCCAAAGCATGCTTCAGCAAATCTTTATGTTCCACAAAGGGATGAGCATGGCTACCACAGACCATACAGGCTTCATTCGGTTTCAGTTGGGCGCGTAAATCTTGCACACTCTGATGTTGCAGCAAACGCTGCTGTTCGAACATTTGCTCGAGTTGTTGCAGAGACGTTTGGCTAAGTTGTACGTGTTGCTGCTGTGTAATGGTCTGCTGTTTTAAATCCGCTGCAATTTTTGCATCGGCTTGTAATTGTCGTTGCAATTGCTGACATTGTTGCTCGTGCTGTAAGAGGTGTGTGGCTTGTTGTTCAAGACGTTCCAAAATGCGAGTAGCTTGATCTTGCTGCTGCAATGTTTGCTGAGTTTGCTGCGTTTTTTTCTCAAGTAAGGCAATGTCTTGGTATTGCGCTGACCATGACTGCATACGTTGTTTGAGGTCAGTGTATTGTTGTTGCAAGCTCTCTACTGACTGTTGCAATAATTCAGGTTGTTTGCTGTTCAAAGCTTGATATTGCTGTACATAATCATCTAGACGTTGTGCTGTAGTGGCAAATGTTGCATCAAAAATTGCCCATTGCTGTTGTTGCTGGAGTTGTTGTTCGAGTTGTTGATTGCGTTGCAGCGCTTGATTTAAGTTTGCTTGCTGCTGAGCGCATTGTTGCTCAAGGGGTTGAACGTGTTGATGGGCAAATTGTTGTTGCTCAAGCTTAACACTCTGATGTTGCTTAATTTTGCTTTGAATGTCGTGATCGAGTTGATACGCAATTTCTAATTGCGGTTTAAGCTGTTCGAGGTGTGTTTGCCATAATTGCGCATTTTGCTCAGCTTGATGTAATTGCTGTAGTGCTTGTTCGTGTTGCGATTGAGCCTGTTGTAACTGCGGCTGAAAATCTCTCAGTGCTTGTGTCAATTGATTAAGTTGCAGTTGAGCAGCATTTTGTCTCTCATACTGTGCACGAATCGGCTGAAATGAATCCAATTGTGCTAATAATTTTTTTTGTGGTTGCAGTTTTAGATCAGCGTCCACTTGAACATCATAGACTTCTTTTTTCGCTTGAACACTTGCATATAGCTCATGTTTATCTTTGTGCCATTTCAGATCATTTTCGAGCAATTTTTCGGATTGTACTAAATGATGTAAGGCAAGTTTTATGGCGTGATGTTGTTGATTGAGCGTGGCGAGTTCATCTTCCGATAAAATCTCTAAATGTCCAATATGTTTTTCCAAGTCGGCACGTTGCTGTTTGATTTCACTATATTTATCTGCTGCTTTTTTACTCACTTCGCTAAAAATTTGCGAATTCGTGAGATATTCCAACAAGTCGGCACGTTCATGATCTTTGGCTTTTAAAAATGCCCCAACCTCAGATTGTGCCAATAATACCGCACGAGTAAATTGTTCAAAACTTAAACCAATCAGCTTTTCGATCAGTGGAGTGACTTCAGAGATTTTTTGGGTCAGGGTCGTACCGTCATCAAGGCAGATGACAGCGCGCTCAACTTTAAGATTACCATCGACTTTTTTACGTGCACGATTAATGTCCCAACGCGCTTGGTAGCGTTTGCCATCCAGGGCAATAAATTCGAGTTCAGCAAAACCTGAAGTCGTCCCACGGCGCAAAATATTTTTGGAATCTTTAATGGAAATATCTTTACCACCAACATCACGAATACTGCCCGCTGCACCACGCAGACGAGGTACTTCGTCATAGAGGGCTAAACACATGGCATCGAGTAGCGTGGATTTACCTGCACCTGTTTTTCCCGTAATCGCAATTAAACCTGCTTGAGATAATGGACTATTTTCAAAATGGATATGTTGTTCACCCGCCAAAGATGCCAAGTTGTTTAAACTGAGTCGTAAAATTTTCATGGCATATCCTTATTGTACTTTTTGATCCAAATCGTGTTGCGCGGCTTCGAGTAATGTTAAAAAATCACGTTTAACCGATTCATCTTGCTCATAGCCCATCTTTTCCCAAAGATTCAAGAACAGTCGTTCAGGCGTTGGTGGTTTAAGATCGACTGTAGTGAAAGTATCATGTTGCTCAGTTTGCTTTTGATAGATGCGCGCAATCCGCAGCAAACGATAACGATTTGGAGGTAGTGCCATTTCAATTTGCTGACGTAAATCGACAGGGGGCGGTGCATCGGTGGTGTACTCGATCTCTAAAAAATGTCGCGCATTTAAATGTTCAATTTCACCTTGCGGTAAGGCTTGTACAGCACTAATCAAATCTTTTAATTCTTCACGAATCCGAATTAAATCAACGGTACGAGGAATAATCAGTGATTCGTATTGGTAGCGCTCAGTTACGCTTGCTTTAGGATCAATACGGACATCGACCACTTGATGTTTATAATTTCGTTCACTAAATGACAATGGAATAGGTGAGCCACTATAACGAATATGCGTTTGTCCCACTTTTTGCGGTTTATGCAAGTGTCCAAGTGCCACATAATCAATCACATCATCAAACAACGCTGTTGATAAAGCTTCTTCATTACCGACCACAATCGGGCGTTCCGAATCAGACGTTTCACCGCCTTGCATATGTGCATGTGACATCAGAATCAAAGCCTGATCAGGCTGTTTACGAGCTTTTGCTGCCGCAATCAACTGCTGATGTAAATAAGCAATGGCATTTTGACTGTTGGTGGTTTGCTCATTTAAACCTGTGATTTCAGCACTGCGTAAATAAGGTAAAGTTAAACACCATGCAATGATGTTTTTATTAGCATCATAAATCGGGACAAGTAAACGATCGAGGTCAAATTGCTGGTTTTGTTTTGAAATAATCCCCACTGCTTTGGCATTAAACTTCGCTAAAAAAGGCTCAACCTGTTCAATGCGATAACCCGAATCGTGGTTACCTGCAATCATCAAGGTTTGCATATGTGGGGCAAGAGCATGGGCATCGGTTAAAAATTGATACAGTTGTTTTTGTGCACTGGATGCTGGATTCACCACATCAAAAATATCGCCTGCAATCAGTAATGCATTCGGTTGTTTTTCTTGGATTTGCTCAAGTAACCAATTTAAAAATTGGGTGTGCTCGTAGTCACGCTCATGATTATGAAAAAATTGTCCTAAATGCCAATCTGAAGTATGAAAAAAACGAACAGTCATGCAAGCACCAAAAAATCAAAAAATTGATTGGGCTATAAAGTATCACAGATGGTTATGTTTACGAGGGAGATTAATCATTCATCAGTCCAACTAAGTCGTTATCGACAGTTACAAAGTACCCAATCTAAACTATGCGATAACTGCATTAATGTGCCTTTGCATCCACTTGCAGGAGGCAAAAGTATTATGGGCTGGATTTATGAAATAGCCTTACTAGTATTATCCAAGTATCACAAATTTTTCTATAGCAATTTGGCCATCTTGTACCAGATTTTTCTTAGTGATTTGGTTGAAATCTTTAACTTCAAAACTACGAGTAAATGTATTGGTAATGCAATGCATCGGTGGAGTCTGTACAGAGCTTTCTAAGAGGTCACCATGAAGTCTGGGGTTACTGATTAGGGAATCCTGTAACTCGTGTAAATGACCAACCAAAAACGGCAGAATAATAGACAACTTAACGCTTGGTATCAGAACTTTGAATTTCAAAATAGTAGGCTGGTTCATTGTTGTTATATTTTCTTTGATGGATTACACGTTTCAAATAGTTGAGATCTGAAATTAGGGTAAAAAATACCAAGAACTAGGAATATAAAATGTTGTTCTAATCCTGTATATAGGTGAATTATTGTACAGCGGGTATATTGCCTGCATTTGGAGTAGCAGGAGATGCAACATGCCAAATAATCCTTTTGATGAAGAAAAACTTGCAAATAATATGGTGTATAAGACTTTATTAGAGTCTACATTAGCCATTCCTTGGTGTATTGATTGGGACAGTAAAACATTTAGTTATATTGGACCGCAAATTGAAAAGTTACTCGGTTGGAAACAAAGTAGTTGGAAAACGGTAGATGATTGGGCATCACGTATGCACGAGGAAGACCGTAATTATGTACTGAATTATTGTGTTTCACAGTCGATGGCTGGTATAGATCATGAAGCAGATTATCGTGCACTTAAAGAAGATGGTTCATATCTTTGGATACGTGATGTTGTGCATGTCGTGCGTAAACCAAATGGTGATGTAGATTGTCTTGTCGGCTTTATGTTTGATATTTCCGAGCGGAAAAAACAAGAGGAACAACTACAAAAATTGCAACGTCAGCTCGAAGAATATTCATATAAAGATGGCTTAACTGGTATTGCAAATCGACGTTTGTTTGATGACTTTTACCAGCGTGAATGGTTAAACGCAATCCGCACGCAAAAGCCGCTGAGTTTAATTTTGATCGATTTAGATTATTTTAAACAATACAATGACTTGAATGGTCATGTGATTGGGGATACATGTCTGCGTCAAATTGCTAAAAGTTTGGAATCTTGTTGTACACGACCTCGTGATTTAGTTGCGCGTTTTGGTGGCGAGGAATTTGCTTGGATTTTACCAGAGACCAATGAAGCCGCAGCAGCAGTGATGGCCGATAGAATTATGGATGCCGTGCGTGCTGCACGATTACCGCATAAAGCCTCAGCAGTGTCGGAACTCGTCACACTCAGCATGGGGGTAAAAACCATTATTCCTTCAGATCTGGATAATCCAATGCAATTTCTGGATCAAGTTGATAAAAACCTCTATATAGCCAAAAGACAGGGACGTAATCGCTACTGTGCTGCATAACATAGATTTACAGTTGTGACTTATTTTAAAGTTGCATAGATTTTTCAGTCAGTCGATATTTTATCGGCTGATTTTTTTGGGGTGTAGAATATAAAAATTAAATGCTGAATACATAAGGCACAAAATAAAAGACCGACGATTCGAGTGATGATGAAATCGTCGGTCAAAAAATCGATTTTAAATTTAAGTGATGGCTGCTGTTCATACTTAAATTCAAAATGAAACTTATTGCTTTTAAAAAGGTCACCGAAACATTGTGGATGCCGTCCAAATCATCGGTTGCTACAGACCTTGTACCCTATATAACGTAGTCGATTACAGATTGGTTGACATGAAAATGAAAATAAATGCATTTTTTTTTATACTAGGTGTCAACTTCTTCTTGGGTTAGGGTCATGGTGTCTTTAACACGTTATTTTTTCTTGTTTTTTTTCATTTGTTTAATCATGACCTGTATTTGCGGTGTGATCGCAGCATTATTGCCACAGGGTGTGGGTGGTATTTTAACGGTCGTACCCTATCTGATTGCCATGATCGTGGTGTTATTTCGGTTTTTAAATAAAAATCAGAGAGCACCGACACAGGCAGAACGTAAAAAATTTACCCTAGGTTTTAGCCTGATTTTTTGGTTATATAATTTTGGTTTTGTACTTTTGGGTATCGCAATTTTTTCAAGAAAAAATCCTGAAATTTGGCAAAATTTAATGCTCTATGTTCAACATCCTCAGTTTATGAGTTTAATGGTGATCATGTTATTACTGATGGCTATCCCTTTGTATTTAATCACCTATTGGTTTTATGGTCCGCAAGCACAGCGGATGGCTGCTCAAAAGTTTGGTGCATAAAGCTTGATCGTTTGGTGATCTTGTTCTATAGATAATAGTATTATTTCATATAGATAAGAACAAATTATGCATCAGCCCACAGTACTGATGACAGGTGGCAGCGGTTTTATTGGCACACATCTCATCAAGGCACTTTTAGCTACGGATTATAAAGTGATTGGGCTCAGTCGTAAGGCTGGGCGTATTTCTAAATCACCACATTTAACTTGGGTACAGCAGCTCGATCAAATTCCTCATGACAGAATTGATTATGTGATTAATCTTGCAGGTGAAAGTATCGGCAAAGGTCGCTGGACAGAGACGCGTAAACAGCAATTATTAGAAAGTCGGGTCAAAACCACGGAAGCGCTGTATCAATATTTACGTAAACGTAAAATTTTTCCGAAATGCATTATTTCAGGTTCGGCTGTTGGCTATTATGGTATTGATATTGAAGAACAATGGACAAAAGTGTGCGATGAAAATACTGCACCACAAGCCATTTTTATGTCAGAGCTATGCCAAAGTTGGGAGCAAGTCACACGCCAATTTCCTGAACAAAATACCATTATCACACGACTAGGTGTGGTCTTGGCTGAAGGTGGCGGGATCTTACCGCAAATGTTGCGACCGATTCAGTTCAATTTGGTCAATAAAATAGGTTCTGGTCGGCAGCCTTTTGTGTGGATACACATACAAGATGTGATCCGAAGTATGCTGTTTTTAATGAAACAAGCTGAGAAAAAACATGCGTTGCTTGAACCCACGCCAATCGATCCGCATATTTTTAATTTAGTTGCGCCTGAAAAATCGACGCAGGCTCAGTTTGCGCAGATTGCAGCACGTCAATTAGCGAAAAAGCCATGGCTCAATGTGCCTGCAATTGTTTTTAAAATTTTATTGGGTGAGCAATCGCAATTAATTTTAAATGGTCAATTGGTTCAGCCAGTTGCTTTATTACAGCAAGGCTTTGAGTTTAAATTTCCGACGTTAAAAGAAGCCTTGCAGGATTTATTGGCTTAGTTGAATTTGACGGATCGACCATTATTCGACGCTTAACAATGCATCTTGAAACAGGCGACTCGGACTATAGTGGTCTGCATTGAATGAAGGCGTTTCCCCAGTCATCAGTTCAGCCAATAACTGAGCTGAAGCAGGTCCCATGCATAAACCATTTCTAAAATGCCCAAAGTTTGCCCATAGATTGTCGAAATTTGGCATCTGCCCAATATACGGAATCCCTTCAGGGGAAGATGGACGCAGGCCAGCCCAAGACTTCACAATCGGAAAGTTGGCAAGCTCTGGCACCATGTCAAAGCATGATTCTTGAATATGCTGCAAGGTTGTATTTGTTGTCTGAGTATCAAAGCCACATTGGCGCATACTTGAGCCGCAAACCACATGACCGTCTTGGCGTGGAATCAAGTACATGACTTTATTCATGCACATGGTCGGCAACCAGTTCTGCGGAGTTTTAAAGAGAAGCATTTGTCCCTGCACGGGTTGTACGGGTATCTCAATGTCTAGTTGTTCACTCCATGCGGCTGACCAAGCGCCCGTGGTAATAACGAATTGATCAGCTGTATGTTGTTTGCCATCTGCGGTGGTGATGGACTGGATACGATTGTCCGAACGGTTTAATTGGCGGATCGGGCAATGTTCATGAATGATCACTTTGGGATGCTGCTGTAAATAAGCCGTTAATGACTGCAAAAGTCGCGGATTACGGATGTTGGCTAATTGCGAAAAATAAATGCCATG
Source organism: Acinetobacter sp. YH12140 (assembly GCF_013418475.1). Lineage (NCBI taxonomy): Bacteria > Pseudomonadati > Pseudomonadota > Gammaproteobacteria > Moraxellales > Moraxellaceae > Acinetobacter > Acinetobacter sp. YH12140. The sequence continues at coordinate 71,852 of NZ_VPBZ01000004.1, read as the reverse complement.
TGCAAAGCGTGCTGAAATGTGAGGATTAATCTGCTCAATTTGCTCGGATTGTAAATATTCCGACTGTTGCATTGGGTCTTGGTGCAAACGGGCATAATCTAAGCCAATTTCAAAATCATCTTCATCAAAAATCAACATGCCAGTTTCATGAATTTCAAAATCAATCCCAGTGATCGGTTTTAATTTTTCATTCCATTTTTGGTAGCTCTGCTTGCCATAACGTGCGAGCGCATTGACTTCATTGGGATATCGCCAAGGATACATCGGGGAGAGGATGCCACCACCAGCCCAAGATGCGGCAGAACCTGTGCGTTGTTGGTCAAAAATCGTCACCGTACAACCGCGTTCAACGAGTTCCAATGCGCTGAGTAAACCACTAATACCCGCCCCAATAATGGCAATATTCATGTTCTTTTAACCGATGAATGTATGAGTTTGATCTTAACTTCAGCAACGCCGAAGTTTTTCTTCCAAGACTGTTTTTTAAATTTTACAGATATAAAAAAGCCTTCCTGAACGTTACCATTTCAGGAAGGCTTTGCAGGTTATTTCATGTCTTTCAACATGAGTGCTGCATCTTCAGCAAAGTAAGTCCAGATCCCATCTGCACCTGCACGGCGGCAGCTCATCAGCGATTCGATAATCACGTTTTCAGATAGCCAACCATTTTGAATGGCACCTGCCAACATGGCGTATTCGCCACTCACTTGATAGACAAATGTTGGAACACCGAAATTATCTTTGACTTCACGGACGATATCTAAATACGGCATACCCGGTTTTACAATCACCATGTCGGCGCCTTCTTGGATATCCAGTGCGATTTCATGTAAAGCTTCTGCACGGTTACCGATGTCCATTTGATAGTTATATTTATTGCCACCTTTGAGGTTGCTTGAAGAACCTACCGCATCACGGAATGGACCGTAAAAGCTAGATGCATATTTTGCAGAATAGGCCATGATGTTGGTATAGATATGGCCATTGGCTTCAAGCGCTTGGCGAATCGCACCGATACGACCATCCATCATGTCACTTGGTGCAACTACATCTGCACCCGCTTCGGCATGGCTGAGTGCTTGTTTAATTAAGCATTCAACGGTTTCATCATTCAGTACATAGCCGGAATCATCGATAATGCCGTCTTGACCATGTGTGGTATATGGGTCGAGTGCACCATCAGTGATGAGAACCATTTCTGGTAGTTCTTTTTTTAATAAGCGGATAGTGCTTTGGACTAAGCCATCTTCACGCCAAGCTGCTTCAGCCGTTAAGCTTTTATCTTCCTGTGGTGTAACTGGGAACAAAGCTAATTTTGAAACACTCAATTCGAGTAAACGTTCTGCCTTTTTTAGTAACAAGTCAGCAGATAGACGCTGTACGTTTGGCATGCTTGGAATGTCTTGAGTTTGTTGCTGGCCTGGCAACACAAATACTGGATAAATGAGATGATCAGTCGTCAGTTGAGTTTCACGCACCATGGCACGAAGCTGGTCATTTTTACGAATGCGACGCATGCGGGTAGCAGGAAAAGCTGGACGATTGAACGTATAGGTCATAACAATCTCATTGATCAGTATTAAACTTTGACTATTGTAGACGCATAATGAGGGTTTGGCGCACCCCGTATTATTTTTTTATTCAATGACAGCGATTCGAGTAGGCTATGACAGATGTAAATAAGAGTTGGACCGGTAATATTGACCTAAACTCGAAGATTGAAATCGATACTTTATTAAATAACATTGCTCAAGCATTTAACAGCTCCCCATTTTTTTTACACAATGCCATGAAAATGACGGTGATCGATGGTCAGATCGAAGCACGTGTGGATATGGCCAGTAATTTAATTGGAAATGTCGCATTCCAAATTTTACATGGTGGTGTAGCGGCAACCTTACTCGACAGTATCGGTGGTATCTCTGCAATGGCAGAATTGTATAAAAAGGCCACAGCTGAAGATCTAGTAGAAACTAGTAAAAAGGTATCTCGCTTAGCGACCGTCGATATGCGTGTGGATTATTTAGCGCCAGGACGTGGACAGTATTTCGTTGCACGAGCTGAAACCTTACGTTTAGGTCGTAAGGGCTGCACCATGCGTATGACCATGGTCAATGATGAAGGTAAAGCGATTGCAACAGCGATTGCATCGTATGCCTATTAAGCCATTCTTAAGTTAACACATTCAAAATAATGAAAAAATAAAGTCCAGTATTGGCAGCAGGGCATGATTTTATCCTGTTGCCAACGAAAAAAAGACTGACGAGTTACATTTTCTATTCTCAGGATATGATTTTTTAGCTTTAAAATGCCGGAAAATTGAAGAAGATAGACTTTCTCACGACACCATTATCTGACAGCAAAGTTGACATGCTTTGCAAAGCTCATGATGCCATGACCAAGTCTGCTAGATTTAGGACAAATCTATGACAGATACCGTTAGTAACCTGCCAGAAACCCCATCTACAGAGCAGCCCACCGATCAGGAATTAAAAGCACGCAGAAAAAAAGGCCTTGGTATAGTGGCAGTATTGATCGTGATTGCTTTGGTGATGTATTTGATTTGGTCAATATTTCTAAATCATTCCGTCAGTACCGATAATGCCTATGTCGGTGCAGAAACAGCGTCGATTACCTCGATGGTCACGGGGCAAGTGGCAGAGGTTTTGGTGAGTGATACGCAGCAAGTGAAAAAAGGCGATGTGCTTGTTCGTATTGATGCTCGTGATGCTGAAATTGCCTTAGCTCAAGCTCAGGCTGAATTACTTAAAGCAAAACGCCAATACAAACAAACTGCGGCGAATAGTAGCTCTTTAAACTCACAAATCTTTGTCAGTGATGATGCGATTCATAGTGCAAGCGCACAAGTCGCCAAGGCACAAGCCGATCTGAATAAAGCACAAGATGAATTACAACGTCGTCAACAATTGGCTGCTACGGGTGCGATTTCTAAAGAAGAATTAAGCACAGCGCAGAGTGCTGTGAATACCGCTAAAGCCAGTTTTGATCTGGCACAAGCAGGACTCGCTCAAGCCAAATCTAGTCAAAAAGCGGCACAAAGTAATAAAGCTGCAAATGATGCATTAATTCAAGACAGCAATGAAAATTCAACCCCAGATGTTTTAGTTGCGCAAGCACGTCTACAACAAGCTCAGTTGGACTTAGAACGTACACAAATTAAAGCACCCTTTGATGGTGTAGTGACACGTCGCAATATTCAAGTTGGGCAACGCATTGCACCGGGAACGTCATTAATGATGGTGGTGCCAGTCTCTCAGTTATATGTCGATGCCAACTTTAAAGAAAGCCAATTGGCAGGGGTGCAAGCGGGTCAAAAAGTTGAGCTGACGTCTGATCTGTATGGTGACAAAGTTAAATTTAATGGCACAGTGACCGGTTTTTCTGGTGGCACAGGTTCAGCATTTGCCTTGATTCCAGCACAAAATGCCACAGGAAACTGGATTAAAGTGGTTCAGCGTTTACCTGTAAGGATACGTTTAGATCCAAAAGAGTTGGCAGAACACCCACTCCGTGTGGGGCTATCTATGGAAGCGACGATTGACCTGAAATCGAAGTAGTTGCCTATGAATCAGCAAATGCAAATGACTGACCTAAAAGGTGGTCGTCTGATTCTCGCTGCCTTGGTCTTGGCGTTGGCGAACTTTATGGTTGTGCTCGACATGACCATTGCCAATGTTTCAGTGCCGCATATCACCGGTAGTCTTGCAGTGTCGGCATCCCAAGGGACATGGGTCATTACCTCCTATGCTGTGGCAGAAGCGATTTGCGTGCCATTAACCGGTTGGCTCGCTGGGCGCTTTGGTTCTGTACGGGTTTTTGTGATCAGCCTGTTTGGCTTTACTGTATTTTCGATACTGTGTGGTTTATCGACCAGTTTGGAAATGTTGGTGTTTTGCCGAATTGGGCAAGGCTTATTTGGTGGCCCGATTATGCCACTGAGCCAAACGTTGTTAATGCGCATTTTCCCTCCTGAAAAGCAATCCCAAGCCATGGGGATGTGGGCAATGACCACTGTAGTTGGCCCTATTTTAGGTCCAATTTTGGGTGGTACGATCAGTGATAATTTATCTTGGCATTGGATTTTCTTTATCAATATTCCAGTTGGGATCGGCTGTGCAATCGCAGCGATGCGCTTACTGAAAACGGCTGAAACCCCTACACAAAAATTGAAAATAGACCGTGGAGGTTTGTTGCTGTTGGTGTTGTGGATCGGTGCATTGCAGTTGATGTTGGACTTGGGCCATGAACGAGATTGGTTTAATAATCCATTTATTGTGGTGCTGGCACTGACGGCATTTGTTGGGCTGATCGTTTTCACGATTTGGGAGCTGACTGAGCGGCATCCAGTGGTGAATATACTGCTGTTTAAGTACCGAAGTTTTACCATTTCGGTCTTGGCTTTGGCCTTTGGTTTTGGTGCCTTCTTTGGCAGTATTGTCCTGATTCCGCAGTGGTTACAAATCAACTTGGGCTATACCGCAACGTGGGCAGGTTATCTCACTGCAACGATGGGCGTCGGTAGTTTGACCATGTCGCCAATTGTTGCGAAGCTTGCAACCAAATACGATCAACGTGCTTTGGCGAGTTTTGGTTTAAGTATTTTGGGTGGTGTAACCCTTATGCGCGCCTTTTGGACCACGGATGCGGACTTTATGGCTTTGGCTTTACCGCAAATATTACAAGGTTTTGCCGTGCCATTTTTCTTTATTCCTTTGTCCAATATGGCCTTGGCATCGGTACTGCCACAAGACATGGCATCTGCGGCAGGTTTGATGAACTTCTTAAGAACCATGGCAGGGGCAATTGGAGCGTCGATTGCAGTAACCATTTGGGATGATCACACCAAAGTCGCACGCAGTGAAATGGTCAGTAATTTACATGTTACCGAGGTACAAAATACCTTGGTGAATCATGGAATGAGTTCAGAAGCCGCATTGGGTTACATCTCCAGTTTGGTGGATAAAGAAGCCTTAACGCTTTCAGCCAATCATGTGTTTTTAGTTCTGGCAGGTGTCTTCATATTCGCTGCACTGATCATTTGGCTCTGTCCACGACCTAAAGCAGGTGTGGGTGGCGTTCATGCACACTAAATAACATCAAGTATAAAAAACCGCTCATTCGAGCGGTTTTATATTGCATACGGCGTTGATTGAAAAAAATCAAAGATCCGAGCGCGCCCGTTTGAGTGCAGATTGCCACTGAGCCAAATGAAATTCACGTTGATCTGCATTCATTTTTGGTTCAAAAGCACGTTCTAATTGCCATGATGCAGCAATTTCATCAAGGTTTGAAAACACACCTGCTTTGAGTCCGGCCATTGCGGCAGCGCCCCATGCTGTTGATTCTAAAAGTTTAGGACGCAGTACAGGCACATTTAAAATATCGGCCTGAAATTGCATCAGCATATCATTGCTACTGGCACCGCCATCGACCCTGAGTTCTTTAAGTGGACTAGACAGGTCTGACTGTATGGCGGTCAATACATCCGACACTTGAAAGGCGATGGACTCAAGGGCAGCACGAGCTATGTGGGATTTATTGGTACCACGTGACATGCCGCAGAGGAGGGCACGGGCATCACTGTCCCAATGCGGAGCGCCTAGCCCAGTAAAGGCAGGAACCAGAACCACGCCATCGGTGTGTTCAACTTGGCACGCGAGTTTTTCAACATCACTGCTTTTTTGAATAATCCCTAAACCGTCTCGCAGCCATTGCACGATTGCGCCAGCCATAAACACACTACCTTCAAGTGCATAATGGGCTTGACCTTGAGCTTGCCATGCAAGGGTTGAGAGTAATTTATTGTGGCTATATTGAACTTCAGTGCCGGTGTTAAAGAGCATGAAACAGCCGGTACCATAGGTATTTTTTGCTGTTCCTACGTCAAAGCATGACTGTCCAAATAACGCAGATTGCTGATCACCTAAAATGCCGGTAATGGGAATGTTTGCGCCAAGTAAACCTGTAGCGGTATCTGCAATATATTCATCTGAACTGATGATTTTAGGGAGGACCGACAGGGGAATATCGAATAATTCTAAGAGTTCTTCATCCCAAGCTTGTTGCTGTAAGTTCATTAGCATGGTTCGTGAGGCATTGCTGGCTTCAATCACATGCTCTGCACCTTGCGTCAGGTTCCACACCAACCAACTGTCAATCGTGCCAAAAGCCACATGACCTTGCTCTGCGAGTTCACGTAGACCTTGAGTGTGCTCTAATAACCAAACCAATTTGCCAGCACTAAAATAGGGATCGATACGTAAACCGGTCTTTTTGTGAATGAGGTCATTGAGGTTTTGTTGGGTCAGTTGTCCACACCACTCGGTTGCACGGCGGTCTTGCCAAACAATTGCAGGAGCAAGGGGTTGACCTGTGCGTTTATCCCAAACCACAGTGGTTTCACGCTGATTGGTCAGGCCAATGGCTTTGATGTCTTTGGCGAGGATACGAGCAGAAGCGAGGGCTTGTTGCACGACGGCAATTTGTGTACTCCAAATTTCTTGAGCATCTTGCTCCACCCAGCCCGAATGAGGAGTTTGAATATGGGTTTCCCGTTGAGCTGTAGCTTGAACTTGTCCATGTTCGTTAAAAATGATCGCGCGACTTGAAGTCGTTCCTTGATCGAGTGCCAATAAAAAGCTCATATATTTTTCTTTTGCGGTCTTGAAAAATAAAATATTAACGCAATTATGTAATTAAGCGCAGATCAATGTGTAATTGTTTCGAAATTGCATCGCAATTTTTTGAAGTTATGCTATGATGACGCTACTTTGGGGATGTTTCTGGCTTCGACGCTGGTGATGAAACTCATAGATGCATGTCGAGAGCGCATTTTCTCTCGTAAATCAAATTTGCATATTTTAGTCGCAAACGACGAAACTTACGCTCTAGCTGCCTAAGGGCAGCTTGTCCGCATCCCTGAATACTTGTGGTTAGGGGTCCCGACTGAAGCGAACGCACACAAGTCCGTATAAGATCAAGCCTTGGGGTCTTATACTAAATCTTAAAGGATCGCGATTTGTACCCTGTTCGTCGGGTCACAAAGAGCTAAATCAATAGACGATATCTAAGCATGTAGTATTCTCGAGCGTAGTGCTGGCGGACGCGGGTTCAACTCCCGCCATCTCCACCAAAATTCAATTCAGAGATGTTCGACTGAATGTGAAAAAGCCCTTAAATTCAATGTTTAAGGGCTTTTTTATTGGTTATATTGTCCGATCCTATCCTAAGCTGTGTGACCCAATTTTTGCCTTTTGTGGGTAATTATTGGGAAAATTTACCCAATTATTTTTAGTCTTGATAAAGGGTATATACAGATGAAACTCACAGATACGGAATGCAGAAAAGCACAGACCCAAGATAAGCGTTATCGTCTTTCTGATGAAAATGGCTTATCTCTATTGGTTACACCAGCAGGGCAAAAATATTGGAATGTGCGCTATACCGTTCATGGTAAGCGCAAGTCAGAGTCACTGGGTCCATATCCTGATATGAGCTTAAAGAAAGCAAGAGAGCTTGCCCTTGAGCTGAAATACAAGCATTCCAAGTCAGTCTTATACGAAGACATCAAGCCATTTTTTAAAGAGGTGGCAGAAGATTGGTTTGATAACCAAAGAGAGACTTGGTCATCTAAACATATTAGTAATGTACGAGCTTCTTTGGACGAGCTTTACGGTACACTTGCAAATAAACGAATCAATCAGATTCAGGCACCTGAGATCTTGCAGGTTATTAAAAAAATTGAAGCTAGAGGTTCTACTGAAGTAGCTAAACGCACGCTATCTCGATGCGGTATGGTGATGAAATATGCCATAGCCCACGGCTACCGATATGACAATCCAGCCAGTGATTTGGTTTATGCGCTTAAGAATAAAAAAGTGAAGAATTTAGCGTCATTACCTGAAAGTGAAATGCCTGAATTTCTTAGAAGGATTAAAGCCTATCCAGCAGATGCTCAGACTCACCATGCAATCATTCTGGTTATGTTGACTGGCGTTCGAGTAAGTGAGTTGTTGCAAGCACGTTGGGAAGAATTTGATCTTGAAGAACGTAAGTGGGATATCCCTGCTGAGCGTATGAAGAATGGTTTACCCCATCGTGTACCCTTAACAGATATGATGATTGATGAGCTTCAGGCACTACGTTTGACTCACAACCAAGATCTATTATTCCCACATCGTTTAAACAATAAAGAACCTATGCGTAGTGAAACAATTTTAGCTGTAATTAAGCGTTCTGGTTATACAGGTCGAATGACAACCCATGGTTTTAGATCGCTATTTAGTACAGTACTGAATGAGTCAAATTTGTTTAATTCAGATGCAATTGAGCGTCAGCTTGCGCATGTGCCACAGAACCGTATTCGTTCTGCATATAACCGAGCACAGTATTGGGATGAGCGTGTAAAGATTATGGAGTGGTATGGGACAAAAGTGAGTGCTTGGTTAAAATAAATCACAAGGAGAAAAATCTAGATCAAATTTAACCTGACAGACACAATAAAAAACGGGTAACTGTCAGATTAGGTTTGAGCTAATACAGCTAAGTGTAATTTAGTGCCCATTAAAATAAGAATGTAACTAACAAGAATATATAAAAGCGCTAGTTTCTACTACTTTTCAATCTAAGTAGGTTCTTAAATTATTTCTTATTTCAAATTTATACTTTTCAACAGTCTCATCATCAATTATAGGTCGGTTAAAATTAACTCCGTTCTTTTGTAAAGTCTCTTTAAAGAAGTCATTTAAAATATATGCTCTGGCTAAGAGGTCGTCTAATGCATCAATGCGAATACGTAAATTTTGTGTATCTTTTAGGGCTTGTGCACATAAGTTTTTATTATTTTCCAATTCATTTTTTAAGTTTTGAACACGAATAGTTGATTGGTCTATTTTTTTAAAGTGTTCATTTTGTAGTTCTTGGTTCTGTTTATTGCTGACTAGATATTCAATGACAATCTCTTCACGATCAAAGTGGTTTTTTTCTTTAAATTTAGATAAAAAATTCGCAGTTTTACGGTCTAGATAATATTGCTTCTTAACTTTGTCTTTGTCTTTGTCTTTTTTCTTAAAAGTGCGGAATTTAGCTTTTAATTTTTCATAGCAGCTTTGCGTGATTCGAACTTGTGTGCCATTCCTCAGCATCCCAAGATTAAAAATTCCTGTCTTAAATTGAGGGTAGTTATTGAAATTTGGAATGTAGCCTTGCTGGGGATCTTTGATAACTAGACCTATCGGATTTTCCGATTCGTTTTTCAAGAATTCTGCTTTAAGTAGACTATCTTCTAAACACCAATCTTTTAAATAAATTTGAGGACGGCCCATATTGGCTCCATTTTTATATCCGATAAATCGATTTTTAATCATTAAGTAAATGATTAAAACGATATTTAATTAATTATGTTAATAAACATTATATATTAAATTAAACTAATTGTTATTTAATTTTTAATAGTTGTTTTTATGAAAAAATCCAAGAATAAGCTAAATAGACAGGGGGAACTAAGATCAATTTCAATACTTATGCTAAGGCAGATGGAAACTACTTTATCTCCAATAGATCGGATAATTTATCTAAGATTATTGGTCTGTTATGGAGGTCGTAAAATTTTAATATCGGATCTGAAGGCTTTGGCTGAAGACGTGAAAGTGAATTGGTTAACATTAAAAAAAACATTGGATGTATTGGTTGAAAAAGGGTTATGCGAACGGGCAGAAGAAAAAGTTATAAAACTGAATAAAGTACTTCTACCGAGACAAGTAGGTTATCAATGGGGGGGAAAACCATCTGACCAGTTGATTGTTGCTTTAGATAAAGCAAAAGATAGTGATCAATCTGCATTAGAGTTAAAAGAGAAAAAATTGGGTAAACAAAGTATAAAAAAAATGAGGTTAAAAAAAACTGCTTCTGAGCTTGTAGCTAGTCATCCACGACATGATTTTTTGGAAGTTTTATTTGGTTTAATGTTTGATGTCAAAATTAGCCATAAGCAAAAAAATGCTAATGAGTTGTTGGAACTCAATTATAAGCAGTGGCTTGTTTTAGTGAACATGGTGCTGTCTAGTGATTCTAATGGGATCATTTTTGATGTCGGAACTTATGAATTATCTAAATGGACTGGAATGAGCCGTAATGCATTGCAAAGAGCAATTGCTGATTTATTTGACATGGGGATTCTTCGCTCCAAACTAGATGGAACATTGAATAATAATTTACTTAATTCTGTTGCTCCGGTGTATTGCTTAAATCTCTCAGCCTCCATTTGGAGTAAAAAGAGGATATTTGGACATTATTACTTTTTGAAATTACCCAATGAATATACATCTGTCGTAGAGCAAGCTTTTAATTTTATACAGTATCTGGCTGCATTTGATCAAGCAAACAAAGCATCACACCCTTGCGATAGTGTTGTGAAAGAGCTTGCCAAAGTATCCGATGAAACTAATTATCAAATTATTCAAAGCAAACTGAGCTATGAGATTCGAGAAGAGTTTAATTTTGTGAGTAAATTCGAAAAGAATTTTGGTCAGTATATACAACTTATTTTACCCAGCTTCCGCATGGGGAAATCATCATTGAACACTGATCAATCGAATGTTACTAGAATTGATTTCTTACTTAACTATTTACTTCAGATAAAAATTTCAAATTTAGATCAAGCACAAGTGTGGGGGAATTCACCAATGCCAAGATCATTACTAGATTGGTTTGATAGGAATTTAACTAAAATTACATTACCTGAAGTTAAATCTCAGCTAACTTCCTGTGAAGAAAACACTCAGGTTATACAAATTCCACTGAAGCAGCTAGTTGAAGAATCAAGAGCAAAAATCTTATATGCCATAAGCCAAACCCTATTACGTAGCGAAATGATGCTTATCATCAAAGATGTGTGCAAGTTAGTAAGTTCAAAAGTATATTTTGATCTTGTGGGATTACCATTACAAAAAGCAAGCCTTTGTGACCGAGTTTATTTTTGTCGATATGGTGCTGAAGAGTTAAAGCAAAATACTGAACAAGATGCTTTTCATATACTTGAGTTAGAGCGAATTTCAGTTGATCCTGTTGAGTATGCACTTAAAAGCAAAGAGTTGGACCTAAGCTTAGCGGATCAGAAGCTGTATGGACTGTTCAATCCTAAAAAAATAAAAGCTAATTTCTGCCTTAACTCTCGTAAATAGATATTTGAGTAAAATTGCAAGAATTTTGTGAGAGCGAAAAGTACACTACCTTATATACAGATTAGTTTTGTTCCAGTTGGTTTGTAGACCAAGTCGGTAAATAATATTATTAATTAATAAACTAATTATAAATTTATTTACTTATACAGATCATAGATATCGACAGTGTAGATCACATATACATAATAAATAACTGTAACTCCTTAGTTATGCATCAAACATAACTAAGGAATCTTCAGATGTTGCAATACGATCTCTCTCATCAAGCTGCTGTAATGAATGCAGTGACTAACTTTGTTGATTACTTATTGAATATTGAGCTATGTGATACATCGTTCATTTATCACCTTTGCAAATTGATTCCTGCATTTAAGGTTTTTGACCAGGAGGATATTGAATGCTGTACTTTGATTGGCGCGTTTAAAGAAATGGTGCGCTTAGTTGACGCTGGTCGAGGTGATTTAGGGATTGACGAATATCTGACACAGTTACGATATAGAGAAGTATCTAATCTTCGAAATCAGTTGAGACGTCATAGGTCACTATACCTAGATGAAATTCGAATGTTCGAAGGGCAGGAAACTGATAACCAAAAGAGTTTTCTAGCTTATGTGCAGAGGATTATTAAAGATCATTATAAAGTCTTGATTGTGCGTGTTGATTTGGGATATTTAAAAGTATCTATGTCAAATATTATGGTGCAGGATTTCTATAACCATATTGAGTCAGTGCGTAATTTATTGAAAGATAAGAATGGCTGTTTTAAGCATCTTTTGGGTTATGGGCTGGCATTAGAGCAGGGTGTTACAAAAGGCTACCATGCACATTTAATGCTGATCTACAACGGTTCTGAGCGTTGTCAGGATTGGTACTTGGCTGATGAAGTGATTCAAACGTGGCAAAAGATCACTCAAGGCTTAGGTTACGGACTCAATAACAATACCCCTGAAAAGAAAAAACAATACGCTGATCGAGGCTTATTAGGGATAGGCATGATTCATCGCTATCAGTCTTTAGAAGAGCAGAATGCTTTGAATGTTGCCCGTTATCTCACTCAGCCTGAAAAGTTCATGCAGCGGATGTTGATTAAGCCAACGAACAAAAGAACTTTCTTTAAAGGTATTTACCGCGTGCATGGACGTAAGTACAAGATTAATGATCCAACATTGGCAGGAGTTTGTTCTGCACGAGATGATGAAGATTGATTGGATGAGCCAATCGTCATTTAACTGTAAAAAAATATGGAGTGGACAGTTCTATGAATGATATCAATACATAGGACTGATCTAATGGACATTACACACATTGAACACCAGACCGCGCCAAATTTAGAACAGGATATACAAAGTTTCTTTACCAAAGTGCGTTTCGGTTCACCAATCCCACCGATGACTCCTGATGAACATATTCAGAAAATCATTGAACAAACGACTCAAGTTTTATTGGAGTACTTTCGAGAGTGGAATGAGCTGATGTTTCATCATCGGGAGTCAGATTGCAGTTTTTGGGTGACACATTTCAGAAATGCATATTTTACTGTTCTGCAGAAAATCGACCTCCGTCAGTACTATTTTATTCCAACGGACAAACATACAGAGAAATGGCTGACTGAGCATATTTTAAGTAAATTGAAACTGTTATTTGTAACAACTGGTTTCCATGAGGCTTTAAATCAAACTAATGAGCAGTACGAGAAGAGAGTTAATCAATTACGTGACCTTTATTGTGATGTCAGTAAATTGAGTGTAGATGCGCCTGAATTAAGATTCTATCTGAGTTATCTAGCAGGTACTGAACTGTTGCTATCAGTCGATCAGGTGATTCAATCATTTCGAGAATTTGAAAAGAAGTTAACGTCCCGGCCATGGTTTCGCTCACAAGTGATATTTAGCTATTATCACTTGATACGCGACACTACACGAAATTGTTACGTGATCAGATTCTTCCTTACCTTTCAAAAAGCTTTTTATTCCGATGATGTTGACTATTCAATTGATCTTCTAAGACTGTGGCAAGATGTTACGTACGGTATGGGTATTTTATTTGACATTCCAGATGAAGAAGTACAGAAACCACAGGGTAATCCCTTTGGATATAACCCAGATGGGCTTTTGAACTTTCCTGAGCCTAAAAATCCATTGGATGATCTTAGTGACTTACCTGATACGCTGACGAGCGTAAATGAGCAGATGAATAAGATATGTATCACAACACGTGGTTTTAAAATCTTCAATGGAAGGAAACGGTGATTGGAGCTCATCCAAGTCAATGAAAATAGATAGATCCCTGTATTTAATCTAGTGGATAGATGGGACTTTCGATACGTACAGTATTGAACTTAGGCTTATGTACCACTATTTATTCCCATAATTCCTAATTTAAAGTAATGGAATGCCAGCTTTCCTCAACAGATTAATTTAACCAGTAATCGAGTGGGGTGGATTGCGCATGAGGTCAATGCATGGATTAGTCACAAGATCAGTGAACGTAGCATGATCACAAATTGAGATAAAACACAAAGCTATGAATGAGATTTTTGCCCCATCAGTTGTAATGCCAGCGCATAAGCAAAATCAGGAGACATTGCTTCTGCAATGAAGAATGCTTGAGGTGGGGTAAAGTCTAAGATTAGCTTACAGTAAAGGGTTTCTTTGCCTGTTTGCTTATCAATGAATCCTGCGAGTGTGAATATTCGAGCCCATACAGTGGACCTCCAATACACTTCAAACGCTGCATATACAGATTCCTTTAATAACGCTAAACACCATTATAATTGAGTATGTTGTCTAATTCATGTTGAGATTGAAGTCTCAGTTGAAGTTTAGATGATATTGATTATTCAATAGTCATTCTGAATCAGAAGTATAGCGAAAACACTCAATTGATTATTCTAGTAAAAATACAACGTTGACACTTTAAATCCTGCCAATTATCCTTGACCTGCTGGCCCATATGGTCAGTCGGTTTTGACAGACCGTTTACCCAAAGCACACGAAAAAGTCTCTCTTTTTTGTGGGCATCCCTACGTGCCCCCTCTGCGGCGGAACGGGAGGGGGACATCTTCGGATGTGCTGATCTTTTTGGGTATCAGTCTGTCAACCCTCTTTCGTTTCGCCACCATTATTTGACAGTAATGTGGTGAAACTTCTTTATACCCAAAGGAGTCCGCCATGCGTACTACATTATTAAATTCTCATTCTCTTTTTTACCCCAGTACTCTCTGTGGCGTTGTCTTCGCAGGATAGAACCGCATTTTAAAAATTTAGCAATTGGGGGACGCTCAGTAAAGGCGCTTGTTCCTTTATTGGCCTGCACATCTGAATTATTTTATCGCTGATTTGTAGATCAACTCATTCTACGCAACAGTTACATCAGAATAAAAGGCAGAACTCCAAGAAGAACATCAAACCGCTATAAGTCCAGCTTTGCGATTGCTGAGAGGCACTTATGGACAAAGAAAGAGAATGATGCACGATGACAACAAAATTAAAGTATCTGTCTTTATGTATTTTATTGATGGGACTGGGCGCCTGCTCTAGTAAAGATCAGCCTGAAAGTGATCCTGCTGTAGAAGAGCAAACAACAGAAAGCAAAGAAGCTTTGCAGAGTGTTACTGAAACATCAGTCGTGATTGTACCGAAAGCGGAAATCAGTCCTGATCAAAGTTGGGAGAAAATAGACAGTGATGTACTGCGAAGTAATTTGATTTACTTTTACCCTGAAAAAATGAATGTGCTCCATTACAAAGAACCGAGCAAGCTTGAGAATGATTTATTCTTCCCCGACAATCATGAATTTATCAAGAAACAATTACATTTAGATAAGAGTCAGCTTCTTGTTATTGGAATGCCGGGGCATAACTTAGACAACAATATGTTAGTCGATTTGAGTAATGATGAATATTTCAAATATGCTAACAATCTCGCCATAAACTATATACGTGCCTTACAAGTACCAAAGGTTAAACCCAAACAGGAATTTGAAAAAACACAGCATTATGAGGAACGAGTTAAGCAAGCTCAGCAAAATTCCCTAAATAATGTAATCGACTATGATGTTGAATTATTGGAAAGAGTGTTGAATTATATTGCTCCTGATATTACTTCAATCGGAAGCGAAAGCGCTTACCAATATAATGCTGATAAAGAGTTAATGACAATTAACTTTAAACAGAAAAGCCGATATGTTTCCTCTGTGGTTAAATCAGAACTAATCATCAAGGTTCCGCCTGATTTAGCAAAGACTCTCGCAGAAAACTTTGGACAACTTAACATCGGCTATGTATTTACACCCAAAAATAACACCTTGAATTTGGATGGGATATTTTTTTATTTAGTACGTTATGGCAATCCTGATCAGCAGAACTATACCTCTAGATTGTATCTCTCCCCAATCATTAAGCCGAATACATTTAAGCAAAAAAGTGCGGTCAATGTATTCTGGAAAAACAATGATGCTGTTGAGGAAATTGACACAATACCTTTTAAAGACGTGCTGACATCACCGATATGGAAATTTAAGTTTGGCCTAGAAAACTATTTATCTCCAGAATCATTATTACAAAAATACGTTAAGCCAGAAATTCCTAAAGAACCTGATGAGCTTCAGTATTTGGGTCATGGGTGAAAATGAAAAATTTGTATTTTAGTGCTTTTTAAAAATAAAGAAATTTCAAATACATATTACCCAGATGTAATGGCTTTCTCTTCTCAATGCCAATTGACTGGGAAAGTATATATCTACATTTGAATACACGATTTAGGAAAAATTTATAATGAATAACTTATTTAAAAATCTGAGCTTTGCTGTATTGGCATTTATATCTGTACTGACTTTACAAGGCTGCAGTTCAAGTCTTGATCCTGATACGTTTTCAGTAGAGTTAAATGAAGCGGGTTTGTACTCGTGGAGTACTCCAGTGATTTCCATTCGTTCTAATACAGCTGAACCGATAGAGGTGACGAATGTCATAGTCAATAACGGACAGTGCAGCTTTATCGGTCATGATCGAAGATTTAACTTTCCATTGCATTTTCAGATGGGGCAACTTGCTAGATTAAGAATCACTAAATGCAGTTTTGCCAATGTGGTACAGGTAGATATTGAAACCACTGAAGGAACTGTAAGTTATAGCTTTAACTAGCCGATCTCATTGGTTAAGACAGCAAAATCAACGAATCAAAAAGCCGAGTCCATGAAGGACTCGGCTTTTTTTATGTCTAAACTTTAAGGAAATAAAGATGAATTTAATTATTTGTCCTGCATGTGGCGGTGACCAAATTGAAAGGGTCGGCCCTCAACTTTCTACATCCATTGAATTTCAGCAGCCAAGATCTTTAAAGCCGCCTATTCAAAATCTGATTCAGAACGTTGTGAATTATGCCGCGATGGGTGCATCTAGCGCTCGACTGATTAAGGGGCAGCGTACGATGATTTATGTATTTGGGGCTTTAATCGGTGGGGCAGTTGGCTGTGCAGCCTGCATCTTGAAACACATCCACGAGCAGCATTCCGAAACCCTGATGAAAGATGAATCTCAGCCGCAAGTACATCACCATTGTTTGGAGTGCGGACACTACTTTAACTAGATTTGATGGAATTTAGACGGTAGTTGTTTTTAATCCCCCTAATTTGAATAGTCAGCAAAAATTAAAAGGAAATAAGTATATGGCACATTTAATTGAAAAAATGGCTTATGTCGGAGAAACCCCTTGGCACGGTCTTGGCAATCAACTGTCGCAAAATCAGCCGATTGAAGTCTGGGCGAAACAGGCAGGCATGGATTGGCGTATTGAATCATCCAATGTCAGCTACATGGCGCAAAACGAACGCGGGCAAAGCATCATCATGCCTTTCGAGGAACAGCGTGTACTTTACCGCTCGGACACCCATGCACCTCTATCTGTGGTCAGTCAGCGCTATCAGGAAGTCCAGCCTGCTGAGATATTAGAGTTCTACCGTGATTTAACTGAACAATCAGGTTTTGAGCTAGAAACAGCTGGGGTACTCAAAGGCGGAAAAAAATTCTGGGCTTTGGCTAAAACCGGACAGACAGCAGCACTCAAAAGTAAAGATGTCAGTAATGGCTATATCTTATTGGCTACGGGCTGTGATGGAACATTAGCGACAACTGCACAGTTCACTTCAATCCGTGTGGTGTGCAATAACACCTTAGCGATTGCTCTCAAAGGACAGAACAGCAGTGCAGGTGTGGTCAAAGTCCCGCACAGCACTCGCTTTGATGCCCAAAAGATTAAACAGCAGTTGGGAATTTCTGTCCGGGCATGGGATGAACATATGTATGAAATGAAACAGCTCAGTCAGCGTAAAGTCACTCAAAGCGAAGCAGTAGCTTATTTTGATGCCGTGTTTAACAATAGCAGCTTGAGTCCAACGGAACAGGATGAAGGCATTATTCAGTTCTACAGAAATGTCGCTACCCAAGCTAATTCAGCCCCTAAAGCTGAAAACAAGACCGAGCCGAATGGCCGTGCCATGTCTAAAGTCATGACTATGTTTAATGGGCATGGACGTGGGGCAGAACTGAGTTCAGCTAAAGATACCGCTTATGGCTTACTTTGCAGTATCACCGAGTTTGCCGATCATGAACGCCGGGCTATGAGTCAAGATCACCGACTCGATTCAGCATGGTTTGGCGCAGGTGCTGGGTTGAAGCAACGTGGACTCGAACAAGCGCTGCGTATGCTTGCTTAAGCCCAATAGTTCTTTTTTATAAATTAGCCTAAGTATTACAGAACAAGGCCAAATATTTTCTTCACTTATGAATCAAATACCAAGCTCTTAAAGCCGTGTCTTTAGGCACGGCTTTTTTATGCCCAAAATTTAAATTAGAGGAATTAACAATGAATCATTTATCAAATCTACCTGCAGCATCTGCACAGCCTAAAGTATTCCGTGCTCCTAAAAATTTTACCGCAAAACGTTTTATGGCGACTAAAAATATGACTCAGGCCGAATGGCTGGAAGTGCGAAGGCAAGGCATCGGCAGCAGTGACTGTGCAGCAGCCTGTGGGCTCAACCCTTATATGTCGATGCTGGAACTCTGGATGATCAAGACTGGACGGATCAAGCAATCGATTGAAGATGAAAGCGAAGGCCATGCTCCGCTATATTGGGGCAAGCGTTTGGAACCCTTAGTGGCTGAATACTACAGCATGCATACCAACTATAAAGTCCGTCGGGTGAATGCTGTGCTGCAGCATCCTGATCCAGACAAGCATTTCATGTTAGCAAACTTGGATTACTCTGTAGTGGGTGACGCAGATGTGCAGATTTTGGAATGTAAAACAGCAGGGGAATATGGCGCTAAGCTTTGGCGGGATGGTGTGCCTCTATATGTACTGTGTCAGGTACAGCATCAACTGGCTGTGACGGGGAAGAAGGCAGCACATATCTGTGTGCTGATTTGCGGACATGAAACCCGTATATTTAAAGTGATCCGTTCAGAATCGGTGATTCAGCATATCGTGAATGCAGAGCGTTACTTCTGGGAGTGCGTGGAAAAGGATACACCGCCTGATGCAGATGCTAGTGAATCGGCCGCTAAAGCTTTGCAATTACTGTATCCAGAGCATGTACCGCTAAGTACGACCGATCTCTCGTTAGATGATCAAGCCAACCAACAGTTTGAGCAGCTGATTCAAGCACGCAATCAAATTGAAAAGCACCAAGAGCAATTCGATCTGCTGAAGCACCAGCTGCAGGCCAAGATGCAGGAGGCTGAGCGCGCAACCTTTAAAGCTGGTTCGGTGACATGGAAAAAGGCCAAAGACTCGATTAGCCTGGACAGCAAAGCACTACTAAAACAGTACCCTGAATATCTGAGCCAATTTCCGCAAAGTAAATCTGGTTCAAGACGCTTCAATATTTATCCAGATGGTGAATGAGATGAAATCAATCTTTTGCTATTCGCAAGCAAATCAATTTAAGGACATAACGATCCCATGCCAAACAGCATGGGATTTTTTATGCCGATTTCATTGTTAAAAAGAGGAATATCATGATTAAAGGCTTAGCAATCACACCGCCTATTTTAGGGCGAATCAGCATTGGCCGAATGGTGGAAAAGAATGGCAAGCGTCTGCCTGAAAAGGATGACCAATTCACCATTACCAGTCAAATCCAAAGTAAAGATAGTGGTTGGATCAAACATCCGTTAGATGAACAGCTGCGGGCTAAAGCATCCAATCAAAAACTCCGCTCAATACCTGTACGGATGATCTTCAATGATCCTGAGCTGAATCTGCGTGCAGAGTACAGCTTATTTGATCGTCAAACAGGACGACCCGTTTGTGTGGGTAATGGTGAAACCTGCCAGCGCTTGACTAGTCAAGGTGTAGAGCAGCATCTTTGTCCATCCCCTGATTTATGTTCAATGGCTCAAGGTGGACACTGCAAGCCTTACGGTCGACTACATGTCAATTTAGATGAGTCGGATGAGCTTGGTACTTTTATATTTAGAACCACTGGTTTTAACAGTATAAGGACCTTGGCTGCACGTCTGAGCTACTACCATGCAGCATCGAATGGATTACTTTCATGTTTACCGCTGCAACTCACCCTTCGGGGTAAATCTACAACCCAAAGTTACCGCCAGCCTGTGTATTACGTGGATTTAACTTTACGTGAGGGAGTTGATTTAAAGTCAGCAATACAGACTGCTAAAGAAATTGATCAACAGAGTAAATCTAGTGGTTTTAATCAGGAAGCTTTAGATCATAAGGCGAGGCAGGGTTATGCAAATGCAGTTTTTGAAATGGATTCAGGTGATGGGTTAGACGTTATTGAAGAGTTTTATCCATCTGATGAAGGCAGCGAAGATGCTCAACAAAAGAAAATCACAAGCTTGAATTTACAGAATGAGTTACAGCGCTCTGTTCAAACTTTGAATTGAATGATTGTTGAGTTTTAAGGAGATTAAATTTTTATGGAGCTGCGTATCATTTGAGCGAATAACCGCTCGCATGAATGATTAGGAGTAAACTCATGAATGCGTTTGTTGGTCAAACTTTTCAAATGAATCAACTCATCAGTATTAAGCAAGTTGTAGAAATTGTGGGTGTTGCACGTTCTACAATCTATGAAATGATGGATGAAAACTCACCGTATTATGATCCGACATTTCCAAAGAAAGTTAAAATTACCCAAAACCGTATTGGCTGGTCAGCTTATGAGATCCATAAGTGGATTGAAAATAAGTTGGCGAGTCGAGAATAAGGGATGCTTTGCTCCCTTATTTTTTTATTTTTTTGTAGACTAAGATTAGTTTTAGCCTAAGTACTAAGAATGAAAACAATAGATTATTACAATCAACATGCGGATGAGTTTGCACAAGCATCGTTAAACGTTGATATGGAAAGATAGACTACATCCGTAAGAACAGTAGTAATGCACCGATTTTGAATCAGTTACCTAACCTTGAACAATTCATGTTTGAGCCAAGTCGTAACCAATTAAATGCAGTGGCAAATATCTTAGTTGAGTTACAAGATTGCAAATGTTTCTACTGCAATAAATCGATGCGGAAAGGTCGTTATGCCGTCGATCATTTTATCCCTTGGTCAATGTATTCATCGGATACAGGGCATAATTTTGTGCTTGCGGACTCAAGTTGCAATTCTAAGAAAAGTAATTTACTGGCATCAGATGAGTTTTTGCATAAATGGCAGTAGCGCAATGAAGAACACGATTTGATTATTGTGGATCGGATCTCAGTGCTTGGTTTTCTGACAGATAAGGAGCGGTCGCATAAAGTGGCGGAGTGGGCTTATGCACAGGGAAAAGAAAATAATTACTTGATGTGGTTTTGGGGATCAATTGATTGAAGTTAATATGCAAGTCGATAATCATAAGGTGTAACCCCTTACTCCTATCAGTGGATATATTTAATGGTCTTTATTGGAATCAGATTTAATATTTATCAACCAGTGCAAAGTTGTAGCAACTGAATTATAAATATTGAAAATAAATGAGCTAAGTTCGCAAAATAGAAAAGTAGTACCAGCTACTAAGAATGTAAGAACTAAATAGTTAGTGTATTTATAGATGTCCCTTAGGGTATCTATTTTAAAAGTATCGCTTCCTAAACTTAAATTTAGGTCTTTAAAAAAATATATAATAAACAATAAGAAGCTGAATATTATAAAATAAATGAATACTCTAATAAATGTAAAATGAACTTTCTTAAAAAAAATTAGCTTAGATTTGTTATCAGTGTATTCAATCATTTTTTTTTGTAAATCTAAGGGAGTTATTGTACAAAATATTGTATATCCAGCTACTAAAAAACCTAATGTTGCAAATAATGATGAAAACAAGAAAGAAACCAACTCGTTAATTTTAGTGTAACTTGTTTCAATGCTTACATTATTAATTATAAGGATGAAGAAAAAGAATAGGCCGAGTAGGATTGGGAAAAACTTATTAAAATTTGACAAAGGTATAGCTTTGGATTTTTTATAGATCTCACGAATATTTTTTTCTTCCAATAATCCGTTCATCATTCGGTCTCATTCTGATGGATTGTCATAACCTTATTTGTATCAATAGTATTTAGAATTTCTTGGGTTTCCGCATCTGTTTGTTTGACTTTAATTTCTTTGGACTGAATAAGTTTTGTAAAGGCTGAAAACATATGTACAACGGTAGCAAAAATATTATTTTGAACGACATCAATAGTTGTTTGAATTTTAACATCTTCATTGTCAATTTTTAATTTTTTTTCCAGTGGCGTCAGTACCAAGAAGTATAATATTTTGGTTGCCTTGTATAGTTGCTTTATTAGCTTCTTTCGCAATAACTTTTTGGTTTAAACCTTTGTTATTAGTAATTTCAAATTTTCCTTGACCTCCAGCTTCATCTGAAGTTTCTTGCATTTGACGGAACATATCCTCTCCATCAATTTCAGAATTACGATCATTGAGAATAAATGTAACTTTTTTCAACTTATTGAATAAGTATATATTCTCATTTAAAGTTTTTTGGTTGGTCAGCGGAGTCAGTGTCAGCTCAACAATTGGGAATTCTTTTAAAAAGGGATTTCTTTCTTCTTTCGGTAAACTATCTTTATAATTAATTTGTTCATTTCTTAAAAAATATGACAATGTACTTCTAAAATTTTCTGGAGTTGGAGCATATTTCGTTTCAGCAGCATAAAGTAATCTATGGTTGTTTAAAATTAAAGCAAAAATCGCAGAAGGTGCCGAATCAAGTTTTTTCTTATCTTTTACTAACTTTCCAGCTGCATCACGATACTGCTCACGTTCAAGTTTGGTCTGTTTAACAAATCGGCCAACTAAAGCAAGAGTATTCTTCTCCCCTAGGATATCGTCACCTAGATTCACCAATGAAACTTCATCAAAATAGAAATTACTTTTGCCAGCTTTTCGATTTTTGTTTTTGAAAAATGAAGGCTCCACAACTTCTTTATATAAGTCTAATAAATTGTGATCCCCAAATTTACATACTAAATTTGCTATTTCTAAGTTTTTTTCTAAAGTTGCCATATTGTGAGTATCATTCAAGTTAAATGCATGAAAATATTATATTAAATTTAATGAAATATAAAACACTTTAAAATTATAAATATTTCTTATTTGACGGTTCTTATTGAGAATACCCCCCAAATCAACGAGAATACAGGCATCATAAGCCTTCTGGTCATTAAAGGCTTTAACCTTATTTAAGAACTGTAGACAACCCTATGAACAAGCAACAACTCGCTTCCAAAATCTGGGAATCAGCCAATAAAATGCGCTCAAAGATTGAGGCAAATGAATATAAAGACTATATCCTAGGGTTCATGTTCTACAAGTTTCTTTCCGATAAAGAACAAAGCTTTTTAGAAGCGAACGATTTTACACAGTCAGATATTGAAGCACTGACAGAAGAAGATGCTGAAACCGTAGAATTTATTAAAAATGGTATTGGTTATTTCATCGCTTATGATGACCTGTTCTCAACATGGCTCAATAAAGGCTTAGACTTTACAGTTGCTGATGTTCGTGATGCGCTATCCGCTTTCTCACGCCACATTCATAGTTCCCATAAAAAAGTTTTTGAAGGTATTTTCAAGACATTAGAGACAGGTCTAAGTAAATTAGGCGATAACTCAAATAGCCAGACCAAAGCGATCAGTGACTTGTTGCAACTGATCAAAGTCATTCCAATGAATAACAAGCAAGACTATGACGTGCTTGGTTTCATTTATGAATACTTAATTGGTTCTTTTGCAGCAAATGCGGGTAAAAAAGCAGGTGAGTTCTATACACCGCATGAAGTTTCAGTGCTTATGTCTGAAATTATTGCGCATCATTTAAAAGACCAGCCTGAAATTAAAATTTACGATCCAACAAGTGGGTCAGGGTCATTGCTGATTAATATTGGTAGTTCTGTGGCGAAGCATGTGAATGATGCCAATAAAATCAAATACTACGCACAAGAATTAAAAGAGAATACCTATAACTTAACCCGTATGAACTTGGTGATGCGTGGTATTTTACCTGCCAATATTGTGGCGAGAAATGCTGATACTTTAGAAGATGACTGGCCATTTTTTGAAGACAATGATCCCATCAATACTTACGAACCACTCTATGTAGATGCAGTGGTATCGAATCCACCATATTCACAAGCCTGGGATCCAGCAAATAAAGATGCAGACCCTCGATACAAAGAATTCGGTTTAGCCCCTAAAACTAAGGCGGATTATGCGTTCTTGTTGCATGATTTATATCATTTAAAACCAAATGGCATTATGGCGATTGTCTTACCACATGGCGTATTGTTCCGTGGCGGTGAAGAAGAGCGTATACGTACCAATTTAATTAAGAAAAACCACATTGATGCGATTATTGGTTTACCTGCCAATATTTTCTTTGGTACGGGTATTCCAACGGTCATCCTTATTTTAAAACAACAACGTCCAACTACAGACGTGTTGATTGTTGATGCATCTAAAGGCTTTGTGAAGCTCGGTAAAAACAACCATCTTCAAGCATCGAATATTAAGAAAATTGTCGATGCTGTGATTGAACGTAAAGATGTTGAGCAGTTCTCACGTCTAGTGACGCAAAAAGAAATTCAGGATCAGGGCTACAACCTGAATATTCCTCGTTATGTAGACTCTTCAGCAACGGCTGAAACATGGGATATCTATGCCACGATGTTTGGCGGTATTCCGAAAAAAGAAATTGATGCGCACAGTGCATATTGGAAGGCATTCCCACAATTACGCCAAGACTTATTTGCCGAGAGTGATACGCCTTATGTCAATTTAGCAACGACTGAAATTAGCCAAGCGATTCACAGCCATCAAGATGTGAAGGGCTTTGTGACTCAGTTTAATACCGCATTTGCTGATTTTAAGGATTACTTGAAGGGTGAACTCATTGGCAAAATGCAAAGCTTGCATATTGCCCAGCAAGAAAATGTTTTAAGTAAGGACATCTTTAAACGTTTAGCTGATATTCCACTGGTGGATAAATATCAGGCGTACCAAGCTTTAGATGATCAATGGCAAGGTATTGCAGGTGATTTGGAGATTATTCAATCTGAAGGTTTGGATGCTGCCAAAATTGTTAATCCAAATATCGTGATTAAAAAGAAAGATGGTAAAGAGCATGAAGTACAAGAAGGTTGGGTAGGCTATGTATTGCCATTTGATCTAGTACAGCAACGTTTATTGTCTAAAGAATTGGAAGCCTTAAAAGTCAAAGAGCGTGAACTTGCAGAAGCGAGTGCAGAGATCGAGTCTTTGATGGAGTCTTTATCTGAAGAAGATAAAGAGCAGTTATTAAATGAAGCCAATGATGCATTTGTGCCTGCTGAAATTGCTAAAGCGTTAAAGCAAGCTTATGCGGAAATTGAAACGCCTGAAATTGTGGCACTCAATGAATATCTTGAGTTTTTAGGAACAGACCCTAAACCGAAGAAGCAACAAAAAGAGCAAT
Organism: Acinetobacter sp. YH12140; assembly: GCF_013418475.1. Classification (NCBI taxonomy): domain Bacteria; kingdom Pseudomonadati; phylum Pseudomonadota; class Gammaproteobacteria; order Moraxellales; family Moraxellaceae; genus Acinetobacter; species Acinetobacter sp. YH12140. The sequence goes on along the minus strand of NZ_VPBZ01000004.1, from coordinate 46,681 downwards.
TTGTACAAACTCATGCGGAAGTGAAGTGGTCTAACATTGAAGCCAATAAAGATGGCACTTATGCAGCACCAAAAGTAAAAGCCTATTTAAAGCAATTGCGTTCAGGCTTTAGTTTTGAAGAAGGCAGTTTAGAGGCAACTTTGGTACAGGTCGATGAGTTACTTGCACAAGAGAAAGAGTTAAAAGCACAGATTAGTAAAGAAGAAGCTGTACTGCATCTTTTAACCAAAACCACGATTGAAGCTTTAGAAGAAGCGCAAGTGAAAGCGTTGCTAGAAGCGAAGTGGGTTGAACCGATTGTGTCTGCGATTTTGGCATTGCCGAATGAAGTGATTGAGCATTTTACCGATACGGTACAGGCTTTGGCAGATAAGTATGCCGTGACCTATACGGAAACCACGCAAAAGCTGACTGAGGCAGAGCATAGCCTTGCAGCCTTGATTGATGACTTAACAGGTGATGAGTTTGATATGCAAGGTTTGGCACAGTTTCAAGCATTGTTAAAAGGGGCGTAATGTGGAAAAGCAAAAATGCCCTGAGGTGCGATTTATAGGCTTTGTAGGCGGATGGTTCAAATCAAGTTTAGCCAAATGTACAGATTTGCTTACAGGCAATCCCTTTGATAGCAATGAGTTTACATCTAGTGGTGTTCTTCTAGTAAGAGGAATGAATGTCAAAAGAGGTTATCTAGATACCTCTGCTAATTTATCTAAATATTGGCCGTCTTCAAAAGGTTTAGAGCGCTATTTGCTACAAGCCGAAGATATTGTTATTCAAATGGATGGTGCATTAATTGGGAAAAGTTATGCTAAGATAAATTCAAAAGATTTACCAGCACTTTTAGTTCAGCGAGTTGCTCGTGTAAGGAGTAATAAGGTTGAAAGTGAGTTTATTTACCAGTATATACATAAGGGCTTTTTAAGTCATATTTCTGGAATCAAAACTGAAACTGCTGTGCCTCATTTGAGTCTTAATGATATTAGAAATTTCACATTTTTTTTACCAGACCAATCAGAGCAGATTATTATTGGTGACTTGTTCAGAAAGCTTGATCAATCAATTGCTTTACATGAAAAGAAATTGGCTCAAACCCAAAATTTTAAAAAAGCGATGTTGGGAAAAATGTTTCCAAAACAGGGAGCTCAACGTCCTGAAATTCGTTTAAAAGGTTTTGGTGGGGATTGGCATAGCTCAAAATTATTAGATTATATTTCGATTAAGCATGGTTATGCATTTAATGGTGAGTTTTTTAGCGATAAAGAAACCGATTATTGTTTATTAACGCCGGGTAACTTTAGGATTGGTGGTGGATTTAAAGCTGAAAAATTTATCTACTATAAGGGTGAAGTTCCTAAGAATTATATCCTTAAGGAAAATGATCTTATTGTAACTATGACTGACTTAAGTAAAGAAAGTGATACTTTAGGTCTACCTGCATTATTACCATCAATTAAAGGAAAAACCTTCCTTCATAATCAGCGATTAGGACTAATTAATTTTGAAAACTCAGAGTTAGATAAAGAGTTTTTATTCTATTTATTGCAGACCAAATCCTACCATAAATATATCGTACTAGCGGCAACAGGTACGACAGTAAAGCATACTTCTCCAAGTAAGATTTTAGGATTTACCTGTAAAATCCCAGAGCCAGCTGAACAGGAAAAAATAGGTCAATTCTTCAAAAAAATTGATGAAAAGATCTATTTACACCAGCAACAGCTCCAAACTGTAAAAAATCTGAAACAAGCATTTTTAGAAAAAATGTTTGTTTAATAATTGCTATATCCCCCTTGATGTAAGGGGGATTTTTAAAATCTAAATACTGACTTTATAAAACTAAATTTGATATGACTTTTAAAAGCGAAACAGCATTCGAACAAGCACTCATTGATCTCCTTTTAAAAAAAGGTTGGCAAGATGTCATTAAAAACCCAACGGAACAGGATCTGATTGATAACTGGGCAAAGATCCTATTTCAAAATAACCGAGAAATTGATCGACTGAATAATCAGCCTTTAACTCAAGGGGAAATGGATCAGATTATTGAACAGATCAATACGCTACGTACACCGTTTGCCCTCAATGGATTTATTAACGGTAAAACCGTATCCATTAAACGTGACAATCCAAATGATGAACTACATTGTGGTAAAGAAGTCAGCTTAACCATTTACGACCGTCAAGAAATTGCCGCAGGTAAAAGCCGTTATCAAATTGCGCAACAACCCAAATTCCCAACCAAATCTAAAATCTTAAATGACCGTCGTGGCGACTTAATGCTGCTCATTAATGGTATGCCTGTTTTTCATATCGAGCTAAAACGCTCAGGCGTGCCAGTGAGTCAAGCGGCACACCAAATTGAAAACTATGCACGTTCGGGCATCTTTACAGGTTTGTTTGCATTGGTACAAATCTTCGTGGCAATGAACCCAGAAGAAACATGGTACTTTGCCAACCCGGGACCTGATGGCACATTTAACTCAGATTTCTATTTCAATTGGGGAGATTTTAATAACGAACCCGTGAACTATTGGAAAGATATTGCAGGGAATCTGCTTTCTATCCCCATGGCTCATCAACTTATTGGTTTTTATACTATTGCGGATAAAACTGATGGTATTTTAAAAGTGATGCGCAGTTATCAATGTTTTGCTGTACATGAAATCACGGATCGAGTGGCAAGTATAGAATGGGATGGCCGAGATCGTTTAGGTGGTTATATTTGGCATACTACTGGATCAGGTAAAACCATGACCAGCTTTAAAGCAGCCCATTTGATTGCTCTGAGCAAAGATGCAGATAAAGTGATTTTCTTAATGGATCGTATTGAATTGGGTGTGCAATCACTTGAGCAATATAACAACTTTGCTGAAATTGAAGACTTTGTCCAAGCCACTGAAAATACCCATGCCTTGGTCAGTAAACTTAAAAGTAAAAATCCAAATGAAGTCTTGATCGTAAGCTCAATTCAAAAAATGAGTAATATTAAGGATGAAGATGGCGGTTTAAATGCACATGACATTGAACTGATCAATAAAAAACGGATTGTCATCATCGTAGATGAAGCACATCGCTCTACATTTGGTGAAATGTTGATGACCATTAAAGATACCTTCCCACAAGCAGTATTCTTTGGTTTTACAGGTACGCCGATTCAGGAAGAAAACGAAAAAAATATGAATACCACTGCAACGGTATTTGGTAATGAATTACACCGTTACAGCATTGCAGATGGTATTCGAGATAAAAACGTTTTAGGTTTTGACCCTTATTTGGTTTCAACCTATAAAGATTCTAAATTGCGTAAAGAAGTTGCACTGTATCAGGCAAAAGCCAATACAGAAAAAGAAGCCATCGATGATCCTGACAAAAAAGCAGTCTATCAACACTTTATGGACAGTAAGCAAGTTGAAATGGCAGGGCGTATAGATAAGTCTGGCAAATACATAAAAGGAATCGAAGACTATCTGCCAACATCACAATATCATCGTACTGAGCATCGCAATAAAGTTGTTGAAGATATTAAAGACAATTGGATGCAGTTTAGCCAAAATCATAAATTCCATGCCATGTTTGCAACCAGTAGTATTCCTGAAGCAATTGAGTACTATCGACTGATTAAAACGTCGATGCCAGAGCTAAAAGTCACAGCCTTATTTGATCCAAATATTGATAACAATGGTAATGCTGCCTTTAAACAGGATGGCTTAGTTGAAATTATTCAAGACTACAATGCACTTTATGGTGTGGACTTTAGTTTAGCTACTCATGCCAAGATGAAGAGAGATATTGCAGATCGCCTATCACACAAAGAAGCCTATAAACGCATCGAAAATACGCCTGAAAAACAGCTTGATCTGTTAATTGTGGTGGATCAAATGCTGACAGGTTTTGACTCAAAATGGGTTAACACGCTGTATTTGGATAAGATGTTAGAATATGCAAATCTAATCCAAGCCTTCTCACGTACCAATCGCTTGTTTGGCAAAGATAAGCCATTTGGCATTATTCGTTATTATCGTCGTCCGCACACCATGAAGCGTAATATCGACGCTGCGGTAAAATTATATTCGGGTGATAAGCCATTGGCTTTATTTGTCGATAAATTGCCAAGCAATTTAAAAAACATCAATGACATCTTCGAAAAAATTGATAGCGTATTTAAAAGTGCCCATGTGTCTAATTTTGAGAAGTTACCAGAAGATGATCAGTCCTGTGCTTTATTTGCCAAACTGTTTAAACAACTCAACGAATATCTTGAAGCGGCTAAAATTCAGGGCTTTAAATGGGATAAATTGAGTTATGAATTTACTGATGAGCATAAAAAGAAATTTACGATTCAATTAAAGTTGGATGAGCAAACTTTCTTAGTTCTGGCACTGCGTTATAAAGAACTGTTCTCGAATGGCGGTGGTGGCGGTTCAGGTGGTGGGAGCATACCTTTTGAAGTAGAAGGCTATTTAACAGAAATCGATACAGACAAAATCGATTCAGACTACATGAATAGTCGTTTTGATAAATATCTAAAAGCACTGCGTAATGGTGATTTAGAACTTTCTATTGAAGATGCGTTAAATGAATTGCATAAGAGTTTTGCAATGCTCAGTGCCGAAGAACAGAAGTTTGCTAATATCTTCTTGCATGATGTACAGAGTGGAGATGTGACTCTTGTTGCTGGTAAATCGTTCAGGGATTACATTACTGAGTATCAATTCCAAGCACAAGAAGATGGAATTCATGATCTTGCAGAAGCACTAGGACTCGATGAAACGAAGTTAAGACAACTCATGAATACGCAGGTGACTGTAAATAATATTAATGAGTTTGGACGTTTTGATGAGCTTCTAGCAACGGTAGATAAAGTCAAAGCAAAACAATATTTAGAAGCTAAAGATGGAGCAACCATTCTTCCTCACAAAGTAAATATTCGAGTGGATGCAATGTTGCGAAAATTCATATTAAGTAACGGCAAAGAATTAACATAGTAATATAAGACGAGGCCAAATGGCCTTGTCTTATTTTGATTCTGTTATTGCTTCAGCTTCTAGTAGATATAACTCATTGATTAATAGAAACTCTCGGTACTGATGAATTAAGTTTTCATCTTTCTCTCGATGTGCACGAGCGTTCCGGAAAGCCATATAGGCACCTGTAAATAAATTTACTCGACCTTTGATCTCGGCACTCTCTGGTACATCCCAAGTGAGAATGGCATTTCCCCTTGAAAGACTTGAGCAAACAGCTTGGTGCTATGCTCACGGATACCTGTACGTGTACGAATAATATCTTCAAGACGCTTATATGCTTTTGTTAAAGCAGAGTCGGGATCTTGTTTAAAGAGTAGAGCAAGGTCAAAAATTCTGTCATCAATAATCGAGTAGGGTAGTTCTAAAGGGTAGTAACGCTTTGAATTAACAGTGTGGGCTGCTTCATTTTCGAAAGGATAAATATAATCATGCAGACGAATAGGACGAATGATTTTTTGCTGAAAAATAAAATCAATATCCTGATCATTTAATGATGAGTTATTCAATCTATTGAGAAGCTTCGTAGGTATTAGAATTTCTTCAGTTTCAATTCTATGTTTGCTTAAAAGAGCTAATGCTTTTGCTAGACCCTTTGGTCCTTCACCTGAATAACAAGATGTAAAGCCAGAGCGAATGACATAATAATTTTCGGTTAGATCTTTCAAGATAAAGGCATGAGATTGTTCACTTGTCAGCAATAGGGCGTAACTTAGATCTGCATGAGTTTGGATCAAATTGTGCAGGCTTAATAGACATGTTTCTGTAATGCCTTCTTCACCTAAATAATCGACACGATAGTAATTTTCTGTTTTAAACATTTTTATAAATAGAGAATTGTTGTTCGAAAAGATGATGGGGTAAATTGGGGTAAAAATCTAGTACTTCAAATTTTCTAATTGCTAGATTTCTTTGGGGATTTTGGGTGAGTTCAATTGCCACCACCTCAAAAAAAGCTATTATTTAAAAACCGTTCATTTTTTTTTGCAAAAAATTATCTTGAATTTATATATGAGCCAATGAATAAAAAATAATTATACTTTTTTTTGAAGAGTTAATTTTTTATTATATTCCATACTGCAGTTATATTTTCAATCTCAGCACCCTAAGGCACTGAGATTACCTAAAAAATTAAAATGAAGAGCTAGTTATAACTCCACATGTATGGGTATATGTGAGCTTCCTCACAAGAACTATCTTAAATTACATATTTGGATAATTCGGACCACCACCGCCTTCAGGCGTTACCCAGGTGATATTCTGAGAGGGATCTTTGATGTCACAAGTCTTACAATGCACACAGTTTGCTGCGTTAATTTGGAAACGTTTAAAACCGTCATTCTCTTCCATAATTTCATAAACACCAGCAGGGCAGTAGCGCTGAGCAGGCTCATCCCATTTTGGTAAGTTCACATTTACTGGAATAGAGGCATCTGTCAGCTTCAAGTGAGCAGGCTGGTTTTCTTCATGTACTGTGTTTGAAACGAATACAGAAGATAGGCGGTCGAACGTTAACTTGCCATCCGGTTTTGGATAGTCTGGTTTCATGTTGTTCGCTTCTACAGATTTCATTGCGCTGTAGTCAGGCTGTAAGTCATGCAGCGTAAATGGCACTTTAAAGATGTTTTGATCGATAAAGTTAAATGCGCCGCCGCCGAATGTACCGAATTTATGCATTGCAGGGCCAAAGTTACGAGCGTTGTATAACTCTTCTTTTAACCAGCTGTTGTTAAATTTCTCAGTGTATGCAGTCACTTCTTTAGCGAAGAAGTCTTCACCTTCGGTCACACGGGCAATAGCAAGGTCACCGCCTTTTTCTACACCGGCAGCAATCGCTTCAAATACTGCTTCACCGCACAGCATGCCAGATTTCATGGCAGTGTGAGAGCCTTTGATTTTTGCAAAGTTCAAGAAGCCAGCGTCATCACCAATCAGCGAGCCGCCTGGGAATGTGAATTTAGGAAGCGAGTTGAAACCTCCTTTCACAACTGCACGCGCGCCATAAGAAATACGCTTGCCGCCTTCAAGGAACTGTTTGATCAGCGGGTGTGTTTTCCAGCGCTGCATTTCCATGAATGGGTACATGTGCGGGTTGGTATATGACAAGTCTACGATCATACCCAAAGTCACTTGGTTGTTTTCTGCGTGGTATAACCACCAGCCGCCTGAAGAACCCGTTTCAGTTAAAGGCCAGCCAGCACCGTGCATTACCGTACCTGCTTTGTGTTTTGCAGGGTCGATTTCCCAAAGCTCTTTAATACCGATACCGTAATGCTGCGGATCAGCATCTTTATCTAAATCAAATTTAGAAATAAGGCGTTTGCCTAGATGGCCGCGGCAGCCTTCAGCAAATAATGTGTATTTTGCATGCAGTTCATAGCCAGGGGTAAAGTTGTGCGTCGGTTCGCCATCTTTGCCAATGCCCATGTCGCCAGTTTGGATGCCTTTAACCGTACCGTCTTCATGGTAAAGGATTTCTGAAGCTGCAAAGCCTGGGAATATTGATACTTCTAATTCTTCAGCTTTAGCGCCTAACCAGCGAACCACGTTGCCCAATGAAATGACATAGTTGCCATCATTGTGCATGGTTTTTGGCACCATCCAATGCGGCATTTCTTGAGATTTTTCATCAGACAATAAGAAATAGGTTTTGTCTTCAGTGACAGGCACATTTAAAGGAGCGCCTTGTTCTTTCCAGTCAGGGAAGAGTTCATTCATCGCGCGAGGTTCAAGCACAGCGCCAGACAGAATATGCGCCCCTACTTCGGAGCCCTTTTCTACGACACAAACGGACAAATCGTTCAGGTTATTTTCAATTGCAAGTTGACGGATTTTAATCGCTGCAGAAAGACCCGCAGGGCCTGCACCAACGATTACTACGTCAAACTCCATCGATTCACGTGTAATATCTTCCATGATTTTTACTCTGTGGATTATTTCATAAAATTGGGGTGAGAAATTTCAGCTTAAATTTAAAAACCCGCTTGCTGGCCTAAGCAAGCGAGATAAGAAGTTAAATAATGCCTTCAACTGATAAGGATTGAATATATTCTGGACTAAACTCCAATTCCTTTAAAATACTGTGGGTATGCTGACCTAAACTAGGTATGCCTTTTACAGTAAAATCCTCAGTATTGGATAAACCGACTGGTTTTAAGGTTGGGATTTTTCCAACAGGGGAATCGACCTCAATCCAACGCTGGCGTGCCTGAAGCTGTGGATGCTGCCATAGGTCTTGAACTTGATTGACACGTGCATTGGCAATATTTGCGCTTTCTAAACGCTGCATAATTTCAGCTTGTGACCACTGGCTGAACTTTTTTTCGATCATATGACACAATGTATGTCTGTTTTGCGAGCGGAGTGTATTGGTGTGGAATCTTGCATCGAGATAAAGTTCAGGAGCTTCTAGTACCATTTCACAAAAGGCTTGCCATTCACGATCATTTTGCACACCTAAAATGACTTGCTTTTGATCGCCTGTTGGGAATGGCCCATAAGGGTAAATGGTGGCATGTGAAGCACCGCTCCGAGGTGGTGAGGACTCACCATTTAGAGTGTAATACAGCGGGTATCCCATCCATTCTGTCATGCTTTCCAGCATAGAGACATCAATGCGTTTACCTTTGCCTGTTTTACCGCGCTCAATCAGCGCAGCCAGAATATTACTGTAGGCATACATGCCAGCAGAAATATCTGCGATGGAACATCCTGCTTTAACACTTTCCTCATCCGTGCCAGTAATAGAGAGAAAGCCTGACTCACTCTGAATCAGCAAGTCATACGCTTTTTTGTCGCGGTATGGCCCAGGATGATTAAGATCATCGCCATATCCAGAAATGTCGCAGACAATAATTCTAGGATTAATTTCAGCAAGCTCTTCGTATGAAAAGCCTAAGCGTGATGCCGCACCAGGCGCTAAGTTTTGTACTAATACATCAACTTTTAATAAAAGTTGTTTGACTACAGCTTTTGCTTGTTCAGTTTTTAAATCTAACGTCAGGCTTTCTTTTGAACGGTTTGTCCAAACAAAATGCGAGGACATGCCATCGACACGTTCATCGTACTTTCGGGCAAAGTCACCAACCTGTGGGCGTTCAATTTTGATGACACGTGCCCCAAGGTCTGCGAGTTGCCTTGTACAAAATGGCGCAGCAATCGCATGTTCTAAAGAGACTACAGTGATTCCATCTAAAGCTGGCATGTTAACCCTCGTGATATTGTACAGCGCCTTTCATTGCAATTTGCCCGTCAGATTTTTCAATCCATAATTCAGCTTGGTTGAGCTGTACATCGCCGCAAATTGAAAATGTATTGAAATCATATACAGGATTAACAGCTTTGAATTCGAAGCGCGAAATTTTTTTATCGCTATGTTCTTGTTTAAATGTATGCAGCAACAATGTTGCTAAAAGGGGGCCGTGAACGACGAGGCCTGGGTAGCCTTCTGTTTCCATCGCATACGGACGATCATAATGGATTTTATGACTATTGAAGGTTAAAGCAGAATAGCGGAATAACGTAGTGGTATTCACTGAAAAACTTTTTTTGTATGTATATGGCTTTTCTGTGACCGCAATTGGCGCAGCAGCTTTAAGCGTTTGTGGCTGATTAGATGCAGCGCGATAAACGATATCCTGCTCTTCAACAATGGCTAAAATATCATTGGAAAATATAGAGTGCTTTACCGTAACGAAGTACATATCGCCACTTTTGCCAGATTTGAACTGAATTTTAATAATTTCAGATTCTTTACGGACGTTGGTATTGAGTAGTACAGGTTCAATAAATTCAATGCGGCTGCCTGCCCACATACGTTTAGGAAAAGGAATTGGGGGTAAGAATCCGCCTTTTTGAGGATGTCCATCTTCAGCGAGGTTTTCTGAATTTACAATTGGCAGGAAGTAAAACCATTGATATAGGTGCGGTAACTCACTGATTTTATTTTCCGTCTGATTTAGCAGCGCTTGCATCATTGAGACAGAGCGCGGATGTGTAAAATCATTTAAAACTTCTTTTTTGCCAATCCAAGCATCAAAATTTTCCATATTCTTATCCCTATATTCCTTTTTTTATTCCTTAAGATGCACGATCAATAATTTTTTGTGCTTGCAAAATAACCGGTAGATCAATCATTTTTCCATTCAAGCTGACTGCTTGTCCTTTTGCGTCTTCAACAGCTTGCATAATTTGGTTTGCCCAAGAAATTTCCTGAGTGCTTGGATTAAACGTTTGATTGACAAGATTGACTTGGTTGGGGTGAATACACAATTTGCCAGCGAAACCTAAGTTTTTAGCTTGCTGTGTTTCTAATTGAATTAAATCTTCATCCTTAAAATCAACCGTCACACCATCTACAGGTGCTTGAATCTTCGCGAGTTGAGAGGCTAAAACAATTTCATTTCTAAACGATAGCAGTTCTAAATAACCGCCATTCATATTCAACTCAAGTTGGAAATCAATCGTGCCAAACATCAAAGCAATGACTTGCTTGGTACAAGCAATTTGTCTGACATTTGCGAAACCCTGAGGTGTTTCAATCAGTGGAAAAATACCAACATCACGAATTTTCAGCACAGCTTCAATGTCTGCGCTGGATTCAGTTTTAGGCAGCACAATTGCGCTTATATTGGGAAATTTCGCTAATTCGATATCCGCCAAGAACCATTCAGTTTGGCTTGAGTTCACGCGGATCATCACTTGATGTTCAGGATGGTCTTGCAGCCAAGCAGCAAGTGCATCACGTGAAGACTGTTTAAGATCGAATGGAACGGCATCTTCTAAATCGATGATCACAGCATCGGCATCGGCATTGAGCGCTTTTTCGAAGCGCTCAACACGATTGGCTGGAACAAAGAGATAAGAACGTGCTGATTTCATCACTTTATTCATTGACTTACCTCATTAGAATGAACGTGGAAGACCAAGTAAGTGTTCAGCAACAAAGCTGTAAATTAAGTTGGTTGAAATAGGTGCAACTTGATATAAGCGTGTTTCACGGAATTTACGTTCGATATCATATTCATTAGCAAAACCGAAACCGCCATGGAATTGAAGGCAGTTATTTGCCGCTTCCCAACTTGATTTCGCTGCTAGATACTTTGCCATATTGGCTTCTGCACCACATTTTTCACCACGATCAAACATTTCACATGCACGGAAGCGCATTAGGTTTGCAGCTTCAATTTCAATGAAGTTCTCTGCCAATGGGAACTGTACACCTTGGTTCTGACCAATTGGACGGCCAAAAACTACGCGGTCTTTTACATATTGTGTAGCACGGTCCATAAACCAGTAACCATCGCCAATACATTCTGCGGCAATTAAAGTACGCTCAGCATTCAAGCCATCTAAAATATATTTAAAGCCTTTGCCTTCTTCACCAATTAGGTTTTCTTCAGGAATTTCTAAATTATCAAAGAAAATTTCGTTGGTTTCATGGTTAACCATATTTGGAATAGGGCGGACGATCATGCCATTTTTTTCAGCTTCACGTAAATCCACCATGAAAATGGACATACCTTCTGATTTTTTAGTGACTTCAGAAAGTGGAGTTGTACGTGCTAGCAGAATCATCCAGTCACTGTGCTGTACACGAGAAATAAAAACTTTTTGTCCATTTACCACATAGCGGTCGCTTTTTTTTACTGCTGTGGTTTTAATTTTGGTGGTGTCTGTACCCGTTGTTGGTTCAGTCACACCCATGGTTTGTAAGCGCCATTCGCCTGTTGCAATCTTAGGTAAATACAATTCCTTTTGTGCTTTAGAACCGTGGCGCAATAATGTGCCCATGTTATACATTTGACCATGGCATGATCCAGCATTGCCGCCGCTGCGGTTAACTTCTTCCATAATAATAGAGGCTTCAGTCAAGCCTAGACCAGAACCGCCATATTCTTCAGGAATCATGGCCGCCATCCAGCCAGCTTTTGTCAATGCATCAACGAATTCTTCTGGGTAGGCACGTTCTTCATCAATTTTACGATGATATTCTGCTGGAAATTCTGCACATAAAGCGCGGACTGCTTCGCGGATTTCTTGGTAATTATTGATTGTGCTTTTCATTTGATGTCCTTATCGAAACAGGTTTTTAGTAACTTGTAATGATCATATATTGTTATTATGAGAATAATAAAATAGAATATTTTGATAGTCGTTATGCTAAAAGAATATTGAAATGGACATCAAACAATTACGATCTTTTATAACAATTTCAGAGACTAAGAATATTACTAAAGCAGCAGCTTTATTAAATATTGTACAGCCTGCAGTTTCACGGCAAATTCATTTACTTGAGGATGAGCTTGGTGTCGAATTGTTTGAACGCGGCCGTCATGGCATGCACTTAACCAATGAAGGAAAAATTCTAGAAGTTTATGCAAGACGAGTTCTAAAGGAAATTGAAACTGCAAAAATTGAATTAACTTCATCAGACGGTGCGTTGAAAGGTACGGTCAATGTTGGGATCTTAGCAAGTCTAAGCGAAGCGCTCTCTGTATCTCTCATGCGGGTGATAAAAGAAAAATATCCCTTTGTCAATTTAAAAATTACAGTGGGGTATTCAGGGCATTTAAAAGAATGGCTAGAAAGCGGTGAGATTGATGTTGCTTTGATTTATGGGTCAGTTTCATCTAAGTTTTTAGATTTACAGCCGCTTGTACGTGAACAGCTGTGGCTGATAGGCGCTTACGACTCTAAACTAAATGAACTGGAAGAAGTAGAGTTGAAGCAGATGTCTGCATTTGAATTAATTTTGCCATACACACCGCATCGTTTACGTACACTGATTGAGCAAGGTTTTCATAAAGCTAAATATGAACTAAAGATCAGTGCAGAAGTGAATGATCTCAATGTGCAAAAACAATTGGTGAAAGAAGGCTTTGGATTTACGATTTTACCGCTGGTTTCTATTAAAACAGAATTAGCGCAAAAGACTTTGCAGGCCTCAATTATTAATCACCCAGATTTTATGCGTGAAATTGGTTTGGCACTCCCGAATACACGCCATATTTCAAAATTGGTGCATACCATTGCCAATGAAATTATTGCGAGTTCAAGACAGGCGGTACGTTCTGGTACATGGCTTGGCTGTGAATGGATCGGCCAAGAATAAAAAAATGCTCCCTCAGGAGCATTTTTTTATAGAGTATCAAACTTACGCTGTTTTATTTGCAGCGACAGTTGCATTTGCTTTGCTATCCGCTGACTCTAAATTTTTGGTGTCTGCTTGAGGGTCATACATTTTTTCTTTAATAAACAATGTTGGTAATGCACATATTAAATATGCAACACCCATCACCAAGAAGCCTAAACCAATAGAACCTTCTGTTGCAATGAAGCCAATGGTTGCAGGGGCAATAGTCGAACCGATACGTCCAACATTATGTGCGGTACCAATGGCAGTTCCACGTACATTGGTCGGGAAACTCTCAGACATATAGGTGGTATATACACCCAACGGCATGCCATATAAGAAACCAAAGATCACAAGCAAGTACAGAATATTGCTGGCATTATGGAACATTACAATGATGATTAAGAAAATTGCAGTAGAAATCGCACCGAACATGAAGGTGAACTTACGTCCGAGTTTATCACCCATCACACCAGCTAAAATCTTACCACCAATCATTGCTGTATAGCTGCCGATCAAATAGTTGGTCATAGACTTGAAGTTCATGCCCAATTCTTGCTCTAGGTACAACGGCATCCAGTTATTTACACCATAATAACCAAACTGCATGAAGCCAGCGACAATCATCCAAAACACGAGCGTTCTGAAAATTAATTTATCTTCAACCAATGCTTTAAATACTGAGCGGTCAGTTTTGACCATCTTAGCTTCATTTTGAGTACGATTGAGTCGTGCATTTTTCCAAGCTTCTGATTCTTTGACAAAAAATGGCATAAGAATACCAATAATTGCGGCTGAACCACTCACCATGAATAGCATACGCCAGCCATGTTCTGGAATAATCGCACCAGCAAGCAATGAAGCTACAATATAGCCAAATGTCCATCCAGTAAAAATTGTCGCAATAATCGTTGTACGATATTTTGTAGGAACAAGTTCTGACATCAAACCTGCACATACCATATAAACCGCACCTAAGCCTAGAGCAGAAAGAAAGCGAACAGCAGCAAATTGGTAAACGTCTGTAACAAAACCTAAAAGTGCAGTCAAGATTGAGAATTTAATGATACTCAAGGAAATAATACGGACACGGCCGAATTTATCGCTGGCCCAACCGCCAAAAATACCTCCGATGGCCATACCGGCAAGAGTTACACTGCCTAGCATTCCAGCTTGAAATGACGACAAGCCAAATTCTGCTTTTAAACTAGAGAGGCTATAAGAGAGGAGCAGCATATCTGCGCCATCGACTAAAAGAACCAAAAAGCAGAATATAAAAGCTGCAATCCACTTTTGCTTAGGCGGTGAACTGACTACATTTGCTGCTTGCATATAATTCATCCTTAAATGTTTTTTATATTTAATAGCCTGCTATGTTTTTTAAGATGTGAACATCTTATTTTATACGTTTTATTATGCTGAATATGGAATTCAGTTAATAAATAGATAGCATGATTGACTATAATTAAAATATAGTTGCGAAAGTTATTTAAATGGGTAAATTAATTTATCGATCCTGATTCAATTAATTTATTTTGATTATTAAGTGTGTCTGAAAAAACAGACAACCTAAAGATCTATATTTAATATAACGATGCTTTATTTGAATTTAAATAGATATAAATATGTTATGTTTTGATCTATTTAATGCTGAAAATTGATTGCTATTTAAACAAAAAACCATCACTGAAAGTGATGGTTTTTTACGTCGTATTTAGACTTTTTCAAATAAGGCAGCAATGCCTTGCCCGCCGCCGATGCACATGGTTTCTAATCCATACTTTGCATCTCTGCGCTGCATTTCATGTAAAAGCGTCGTCATAATACGGATGCCCGTTGCACCAATAGGATGACCGAGTGAAATCCCGGAACCATTGACATTGACACGTGAGTAGTCGTGTATATCTAATGCTTTTAACACTGCTAACGCTTGAGCAGCAAAGGCTTCATTCACTTCAAGCAAGTCAATTTCATCTAAGCTGATATTGTGTTTTGACAGCAATTTTTGTACTGCTGGTACAGGACCAATACCCATGCGGCTGGGTTCACAACCAACTGCAGTCCAACCTACAATTTTAGCCAATGGTTTCAAACCATGTTTTTCTGCATATTCTGCGCTGACCACTAAACATCCTGCAGCCGCATCATTTTGCTGACTCGAATTTCCTGCGGTGGTCACACCATTTTCACGCAGAATACGAAGTTTAGCTAAACCTTCTGCAGTTGTATCAGCTCGAATTCCTTCGTCACGGAGTACCACTGTTGTTTGTTTTTTAGTTTTAACTTCAACAGGAATAACTTCATCTGTAAACAAACCATTATTCCATGCAGCATCTGCTCTTTGATGACTCAGTGCGGCAAAAGCATCGCATTCTTCACGACTGATATTGTAATCATGTGCTAAATTATCTGCAGTTTCGGGCATGCCTGAAATATAGCCGAAACGCTCCACAGGTTGTGAACGCTCACGGCCACGCTCTAAGCGGTCATAAAAAGTCACATTACCTGCGCGTGAGCCCCAGCGCATATTGGTCGAGTAATATTCAATATTACTCATGCTTTCTACACCCAGAACAAGAACAGATTCTGCTTGGCCGGTTTGAATATTCATTGCAGCATTCATCAAGGCTTGGAGGCCTGAACCACAGCGACGGTCAAGTGTGTAGCCGGGAACCTCAATTGGAAGATTGGCTGCTAAAGCGGCATAGCGGCCCAGGCAGGGTGCTTCACTGGATGCATAAGATTGTGAGGCAATCACCTCATCAATCGTCGATGGATCAATTTGAGTTTTTTCTAGAACTGCTTCAATCACTTTCACGGCAAGATCTACAGCAGATAAGGATGCTAGACCACCGCCAAATTTACCAATAGGCGTGCGGATTGGGCTGACAATATATGCTTCTTTCATCATTAACTCCATTTAAAGATAAATCGTATTTTGTGCATCTGATTCCAACTGTGCTCTGTACTCAGGTGCTGCAATCTCAATCATTTTTTCTACACGCTGTTTAATAGACAAGCCACGTAAATCGGCAATACCAAATTCAGTAACAACAATGCCAATGTCACATCGAGGCGTTGAAACAGGGCCGTTTAATTGTGAGACAATCCGTGAAAAATTTTTACCTGCTGCAGGTAATGCAATGATGGAACAGCCATTTTGTGCCTGATTTGCCGCGCGAATGAAATCTAATGCGCCGCCAATTGCACCGACATAGACGCCATTTGCAACTTCAGCATTAACTTGCCCAGTCAGATCAACTTCAATTGCTGAATTCACTGCGATTAAGTTGTGAATTTTAGTCAGAACGCTGGCACTGTGCGTATAGGACGTTGGCCTCAATTGAATATTCGGGTTGAGGTGTACCAGCTGCTGTAATGCGTCCGAGCCGTTCACTAAGCCAGTAATTGTGATACCGGTATCAATGGGTTTCTCGGCATTGTTAATCACGCCAATTTTGGTCAGTTCACCAACACCATCACTAATAATGCCGCTATGAATACCTAAATTCTTGTGCTGATTTAAGGCATTTAAAACGGCTTCAGGCAGGGTGCCGATGCCAATTTGTAAGGTTGAACCATTTGGAATTAATGAGGCTACATTCTCTGCAATTTGCAAATTAACCAATGAGTGTTCATTATTTATTTCGGTAATATGTTTATGATTGGATTCAATGAAATAATCAAAATTTTCTTGCGTTAAATATGTCTCTGAATATGTCCATGGAATATCTGAATTAATTTGTGCAATAATGATTTTAGACTTAGGGATTAAATCTGAAATATAATCCTGACCATGTCCAAAACTATATTGTCCTAACTCATTGGGTGCTGAGAGCTGTATTAATAAAATATCAGGAGATATGTGCTCTGCTAGCATTGAATAATGTAAAGGCAGAATATCTAAATGATGATTTTTTGCCAAATTACGATTACTTCCAGCACCGCAATAACTTGAGAAATCGATTTTTTCAGCATGTGCTGGCTGACATGTGGCGTAGTTACTGATACCTAAAAAAACACGGAATTTTGGCAGCTCAGGTAACTTTTGCATTAAATCCTGAGTTAAAGAAATAGGTTCAGCCTGAGCTTGTCCCCAAACAATTAAGTCGTTTTCTTTAATGATGTTTTTCCAGTCGACACTTTTTACTTTGTTCATCATATTCATTCATTTATACATAAGAACAAAAAAGGGCTCGTCCTGTCGAGCCCCATTATTTTTTATGATGCTTCGCGAATCATGTTGCGGGCAATAATGATTTGCTGAATTTGTGTTGTACCTTCATATAAACGGAATAAGCGTACATCACGGTAGAAGCGTTCAATAGGGTATTCGCTGATATAGCCTGATCCACCTAAAATTTGTACACCGCGGTCTGCTACTCGGCCGCACATTTCAGTGGCAAACATTTTTGCACAAGAGGATTCCGTGCTGACATTTTGTCCCGCATCACGTTTTCTTGCTGCATCTAAAACCATGCATTTTGATGCATAAATCTCAGCTTTAGAGTCTGCAAGCATGGCTTGAATCAATTGGAAATTAGCAATTGGCTCACCAAATTGGGTACGTTCCATTGCATAGCGTAAAGAGTCTTCTAGGATACGTGTTGCTGCACCCGCACTAAGTGCTGCAATATGCAGACGGCCTTTGTCGAGCACTTTCATGGCAGTTTTAAAACCGACACCTTCAACACCGCCAATCAGGCTTGATGCAGGAATACGGCAGTTTTCAAAAATAACGTCACAGGTATGCGCGCCTTTTTGCCCCATTTTTTTATCACGCTTACCAAGTGAAATGCCTGGTAATTTACTGTCGATGATAAAAGCCGAAATACCGCCTGCACCTTTAATATCTGGGTTAGTACGTGCCATTACTGTAAAGACACCGGCATGCGGGGCATTGGTAATAAAACGCTTCGTACCATTTAAAATGTATTCATCACCATCTTTTACTGCTGTTGTTTTTAATGAAGCCGCATCAGAACCTGAGTTGGGTTCAGTTAAGCAGAAAGAACCAATGATTTCGCCTGAAGCAAATTTAGGTAAAAATTGCTGTTTTTGTTCTTCTGTGCCATCAATGATTAAACCCGCAGCTCCAATACCGTTATTTGTGCCAATGTACGAACGGAAGGCTGGAGAGGTGCGTCCAAGCTCAAATGCAATGATGACTTCTTCTTCCATGGTTAAGCCAAGACCTTCATATTGATCAGGAATTGTTAAACCAAATAGTCCTAACTCTTTCATTTGCTGAACGACATGCGGTGGCATTTCATCTGTTTCAGCCATTAACTCTTCATTCGGAATTAATACGCCATCAACGAATTGACGAATTGTATCTACCAATTGATCTAATGTTTCTTGATCGCGGATCATGACAGTGGCTCCTTGTGTCATTTATGAACTGTTCTCGTCTGAACAGCTATTCAATTTTGTTTAATTATTTCTCACTTTATACAGTGTCAATGTTATCACTTCAATCAGATTTTAAGATTACACAGTGAATTTTATATGTTAATTTTTGATCAAAATAATCAAAAATTAATATCCACTTTTAGTCTATTTTCATAGCTTTAATCATTCCTTTTAAAAATAATCATCTGTATATTGATTTAAAAATACGCTGTACGGAATACAAAAGAACGGTATGGATATACTTAAAATAGCGGTTAAGGAAGATGGGGTTGCAATTGTTGAATTGCATCGCCCTGAAGCGCGAAATGCTTTAAATTTAGCGCTTAGAGAGGCCTTGGCAAATGCCTTTGATACTTTAGATGCCGATAAAAACGTAAAAGTGATTGTGTTGACTGGCGGTGAAAAAATCTTTGCTGCTGGTGCTGATGTTAACGATTTTCTAACGGCTACAACTAGCCAAATGTATTTGCGCCATACTGAAAAATACTGGAAAAGTATATCAAATTGCAGCAAGCCTATTATTGCTGCTGTTAATGGCTATGCATTGGGTGGAGGCTGTGAACTTGCCATGCATGCAGACATTATTATTGCGAGCGAAACAGCAACTTTTGGACAGCCAGAAGTCAAGCTCGGTCTTATGCCGGGTGCAGGCGGTACGCAGCGTTTATTACGTGCTATTGGCAAATATAAAACCATGCTGTTGGTGTTGACAGGAAAATTAATTCCTGCTCAGGAAGCATTGCAAATGGGTTTGGTTTCAGAAGTAACAGCAGGTGATGCGACGCCAAAAGCGATTGAAATAGCAAATACAATTGCTGGTTTTTCAACGATTGCAGTACAGCAGATTAAGGAAGTGACCAATTTAGGACAGGATATGTCTTTAGATGGCGCACTTGCGCTAGAGCGTAAAGCTTTGCAAATTTTATTTGATACGAAGGATCAAAAAGAGGGTGCAAAAGCCTTTTTAGAAAAAAGACCAGCTGTGTATCAAGGAGAGTAACACAATGAAAATTGAGAAAATGGCGCTAGTGGGTACTGGCGTAATGGGTATGGGTATTGCGCAAATTGCAGCACAGGCAGGTCTTGAGGTTCGTTTATTTGATGCGAAAGAAGGTGCGGCTCAAGTAGGTTTAAATAAACTCAAAGCTACTTTGGAAAAATTGGTAGCGAAAGGGAAAATTTCTCCAGCTGCTTTTGAGCAAACTATTTCCCGTTTCATTGTGGTTGATCAGTTAGAGCAAGTAGCTGGTGTTGACTTGGTTGTTGAAGCAATTATTGAAAACTTGGAAATTAAACAGACCTTGTTTAAGCAGCTGGAAGACATTGTCTCTGAGTCGGCTATTTTAGTTTCAAATACTTCGTCATTGGTCGTTACAGAAATTGCTGCAAGCTGTAAGCATAAAGAACGTATAGCAGGATTCCATTTTTTCAATCCTGTGCCGCTGATGAAAATTGTAGAAGTGGTCAAAGGTTTATTTACTTCGGATGAAGTTGTAGATTCTTTATTAGAATTGGCTGAGTGCATGGGTCACTTTGGTGTGAAAACTAAGGATACACCAGGATTTTTGGTGAATCATGCAGGACGTGCTTTTGGAACAGAATCACTTAAAATTTTAGGTGAAGGTGTTGCAACTGTCAGTGAAATGGATCGCATTTTACGTGAGTCTGCAGGTTTTAAAATGGGGCCGTTTGAACTGTATGATTTAACAGGTTTAGATGTTTCTCATCGTGTGATGGAATCCATTTTCAATCAGTATTATCAAGAAGACCGTTACCGTCCAAGTACACTGACCCGCTTAATGCTGTCTGGCAATACAGTAGGTAAAAAAGTTGGTCAAGGTTTCTATCGTTATGATCAAGATACACGTTTAGATCAAGCACCGCCGCAAGCTGTACCGAATGTAAAAGACTTTAATGCGGTTTGGCTGGGTACAGACTTTGAAACGGACCGTGAAATTTTGGCGCAATATGTTCAATCACACGGATTCATTTTAGATCATGCCGAAAGTCCTGCTGCGGATAGCCTGATTGTATTGGCGACTTATGGCGAAGACACAACAACAGCTAGCCAACGTTTTAATGTCGATGCAGCGCGAAGTGTCAGCATCGATATGTTGACTGACTTTAATATGCGCCGCGTATTAATGCCGTCCATCATTACGGATAAAAAATACATTGATCAAGCGCATGCATTATTTGCAAAGAATAATCATGGCGTCAGCGTGATTGAAGAAAGTGTAGGCTTCGTCAGTCAGCGTGTAATTTCAATGATCATTAATTTGGCATGTGATATTGCTCAGCAGCGTATTGCATCTGCTTCAGATATTGATAAAGCGGTACGTTTAGGTCTTGGTTATCCGCATGGCCCGATCAGCTGGGGTAATGTGCTTGGCGCACATCGTATTTTATTGGTACTTGATCGTATTTATGCGATTACCGGTGATCAGCGCTACCGTCCAAGCCCATGGTTACAGCGCCGAGCAAAACTTAAATTAGATTTGCTGCACACAGCGTCGATTTAACGCATTTATTCATCATTTTTTCAAGAACGAAACAATATTCTGAACGGATTTAGAGGTGATTTATTATGGGTACTTTAGAAGGTATTCGTGTCCTAGATTTAAGTCGTATTTTAGCGGGTCCTTGGTGTGGTCAAATATTGGCTGACCTTGGTGCAGAAGTGATTAAAGTGGAACGTCCACGTGTGGGAGACGATACCCGTATGTGGGGTCCACCTTGGATGAAAAACGATGCTGGGGAAGAAACACGTGAAGGTGCGTATTTCCAAGCTGCGAACCGCAATAAGCATTCAATTACCATTGATATTTCTAAGCCAGAAGGACAAGAGATTGTCCGTCAACTTGCGAAGGATTCTGATGTTGTTATTGAAAACTATAAGGCGGGTTCCTTAAAAAACTACGGTTTAGACTATGAGAGCTTAAAAGAAATTAATCCAGGCTTGGTGTATTGCTCTATTACAGGCTTCGGTCAAGATGGACCACGTGCAGAAGAGCCGGGTTATGACTACATCATTCAAGGTATTGGCGGTTTGATGTCAGTTACGGGTGATAAAGAGCCGTTAAAAACCAGCGTTGCATTTGCCGACTTAAATACAGGTTTATATTCGGCCATTGCCATTCAAGCAGCGATTATTAACCGCTTTAAGACAGGTCAAGGTCAGCATATTGATATGGCGCTGTTGGATGTACAAGTCGCATGTTTAGCCAATATTGGCATGAACTATATTACATCAGGTGAAATTCCGAAGCGTTATGGCAATCAGCATGCCAATGTTGTTCCATATCAAGTTTTTAAAGCTTCTGATCAAGACTTTATTGTGGCTTGCGGAAATGACAAGCAATATGTAGTGCTGTGTGAAGCGATTGGTTTACCCGAATTAGCAACAGATCCACGTTTTGTGACCAATGCACTTCGACTTAAAAACCGTGATGAAATTGTCGAAATTTTAAGTCAGCATTTCTTAACCAATACAGGAAAATACTGGGTGGAAACCATTCAGAAAGTCAAAGTTCCTGTCGGTGTCATCAATAATCTTGAACAGACCTTTGCTGAACCACAAGTGATTGCCCGAAAAATGCTGGTTGAAATGAAGCATCCAATGAAAGAGAAATTGAAAGTCATTGCTTCGCCAATGAAATTTTCACGCACTCCAGTGCAATATCGTAAGGCACCGCCAACCTTGGGTGAAGACACCGATGCTGTTTTAGAACGATACCTTGGAGCTGAAGAAATTTCTCAGCTGCGTACGAAGGGTATTGTCGGTTAATCAAAAAGTGTTATTTCGCTTAAATTGCCAATTTAAGCGAAAACTAAGTGTTTAAGTCCCCCTGCAAAAAGGCATCAAATTTTTTTATGAAATTTGAGGGGGACACTTGTTTCATGAAATTGAAATGAAAATAAAATTTCATAATAAATTCAAATAAATGGATGTTTGAAAATCACAGGGAGGGCACTATGTTGCCATTTTTAAAATCAAGTTTAGTTGCAGCGCTGAGCAGCTGTTTATTTATTCCAATGACGTATGCGAATACGGAAATCAATCAAAAGATTGATGCGCTTTACAAGGAAATAGATCAGTTGAAAGCAATGGTTGCGCAGCAAAATGCGCAACTGCAGCAAAATCAAAATACCACGGCAACACTCGTAGCAAATACAGAAAAAGCTGATCAAACCATCGTTCAAGCCCGTTCTAAAGGCGGTGCGGAAGTCACGCTCTATGGTTTTGTCCGTGCGGATGCTGCGTATCAATTTGAAGGCGGTAACGGTATTTTTAACCGTATCAACAACGTGGCTTTAGAGGGTGATGCCAATAAAAAGCAAACGGAAAACCGCTTCGACAGCACATTGACTTCATCACGTATTGGGATGGATTTAAAGACTAAACTGGCAGATAAAGATATCAATGCTAAAGTGGAAGTCGATTTTCGCGGCGGTGATAAAAACGATACCATTCGTATTCGTCATGCTTATTTGGCTTGGGACAATTGGCTTGTTGGTCAAACAACATCATCATTTTTATCCACTGAGACACTGCCAGAGCTTTTAGATTTTAATGGTGTTTTGGGTGGTGGCGTTTATCGAACGCCAATGGTTCGCTATAGCCATGCGCTGTCACCGGATGCACAGCTTTTGGTGGGGATAGAAAAATCCAGTGATGCCAATGAGTTTCCCGCACTGACGGCAAAAGTCAGTCAAAAACTGGCCGATAACAAATTATTAATTAATGGTCGAGTTTTGGCGCAAGAAGTCAGAAACCGTTCTCAGCAGGATGATCTCACGGAATTTGGCTGGGGTGTCGCAGCAGGTCTGCAATATCAACCCGCGAATAATGTGACAGTGAATGCAAACTACTCACATGTCGTTGGTGATGATAAGTATTTTTTATATAACGCTTCAAACAGCTATATTCAAAGCAATGATTTGAAGTTAGTTGAGTTTGATGCAGTGAGCGCAGGTTTAACGTATCGTATTAATCCGAAATTAAGAAGTACTTTAGGTTATGGTGCATTATTTTATGATGAAAATAATGCGACTGGAAATGAGAGTTTACAGCAAGCTTGGCTAAACCTGATGTATAACCCATTTAAACCAGTGACTTTTGGTATGGAGTATATATATGGTGAACGTGAAACGATGGATAATAAACAAGGTAAAGATAGCCGTTTAGAATTTATGGCGAAATATGATTTTTAATTGGTTTGTTATTTAAATATCAGGCTATATATTAATATGGCCTGATATTATTTTTTTTGGAAAAAATTAATATTATCGTTTGATGATCATTAATGTTGCTGTGCCATGCGCAAAAACTTTATTATTTTCATCAATAATTCTACCTTCAGTCATAACCAAAGTTTTACCTGTATTGATAATGGTTCCAATTCCCCTGTAGGTTTTATTAATTTGCATCGGACGGATCATTTTAATATTTAGGTCAGTCGTGGCAAAACGAATCCCTTTTTCCATGACAGTATGTGCTGCAGCGCCAGTTACACTGTCTAATACCGTTGCGCAAAAGCCACCATGAACACCGCCTTGAAGGTTTATATGATGTTGATTTGGCGTAACTTCATAAACAATATATCCAGTTTTTACTTCAACCAGTTTCATTGGGATGGTGCTGGCCATCGGGGCGTGGGAAATACTCCCATCTTTGACTGCTGTTAAAAACTCTAAACCCGTAAGTTGATCTGTAGACATTTTAAATCCTAAATATATTGCTGTTCTAAGAGAATATTTATTTTATTTATAACATAAAATTTTAAAAATTAAATACAACTTTGTTATTGGACTGCTCTTTGTATAGTGAAAAACTATTGTTAGCCGAAGAAAATTTTATTATACCTGTTTGGTTTATTTATGTAGATTTGTTTTTAGGGTGTTTTGATTTAAGTTGAAAATTCATTTTATTTATATGAATTTTATAAATTAAAACGTCGCATTGTGATTTATTTTCCAATGTGTATCTTCTATTCATTATTAATACGTAGAAAACTATGCGCCAAATTCATAAAATATTAGTTGCGAACCGTGGTGAAATTGCGATTCGTGTCATGCGGGCAGCATCTGAAATGGGCATTCGAACCGTTGCGATTTATGCAGAAGAAGATAAATTTGCCATGCATCGTTTTAAATCAGATGAAGCATACCGAGTAGGAGCAGGCAAGAAACCAATTGCGGCTTACTTAGATATTAAGGACATCATTAGAATTGCATTAGAAAATAATGTAGATGCCATTCATCCAGGTTATGGTTTTTTATCAGAAAATCCAGATTTTGCAGAAGCTTGTAAAGAAGCTGGAATACTATTCATTGGACCGAGTGCAGATGTGATGAGACAGCTTGGTAACAAAGTAATGGCGCGTAATGTCGCAGTCATTGCTGGTGTGCCAGTTGTGCCAGCAACAAATGCACTGCCAGAATCAATTATGGAATGCCGAGAGATTGCCGCTCAAGTGGGTTATCCATTAATGCTGAAGGCAAGCTGGGGTGGTGGTGGTCGTGGCATGCGTGCAATTGAGCATGAGGGTGAGCTTGAAGATGCTATTCACATTGCACGCCGTGAAGCAAAATCTGCTTTTGGTAATGATGAAATTTATTTAGAGAAGTTGATTCGTCAAGCACGTCATGTTGAGGTGCAGATACTTGGGGACATGCATAACAATATTGTTCATTTGTTTGAGCGTGATTGTACGGTACAGCGTCGCAATCAAAAAGTTGTAGAGCGTGCGCCTGCACCTTATTTGAATGAAGAACAGCGTGAAAAACTCTGTGCAGCAGCCTTGAGGCTTGCAAAGGCGGTGAACTATACGCATGCGGGTACAGTTGAATTTTTAATGGATGCTGAAACAAGCGAGTTTTACTTCATTGAAGTCAATCCGCGTATTCAAGTAGAGCATACAGTCACTGAGGAAATCACTGGCATTGATATTGTCAAAGCTCAGATTCGTATTACTGAAGGGGCGAAGATCGGTGAGAAAGAAAGTTTTGTTCCTGTCCAAGAGCAAATTAAAATGCTTGGTCACGCTGTTCAATGCCGTCTGACCACTGAAGACCCGAAAAATGCGTTTATGCCAGATTATGGCAAGCTGACTGCATATCGTGCAGGGACAGGTTTTGGGGTGCGGGTCGATAGCGGGACAGCTTATACTGGTGCTGTTATTAGTCCATATTATGATTCGCTGCTTGCAAAAGTGACGGTACGTGGTTCATCTATGCATGAAGCCAATTCCCGTATGTTGAGAACTTTAAAAGAATTTAGAATCCGCGGTGTTGCGAATAATTTAGCCTTTCTAGAAAATGTAATTACCCATCCATTATTCAGTTCGGGCCAATGTACGACAAAATTTATTGATACAACACCAGAGCTGCTGAACTTTCCAATTAAACAAGACCGTGCAACAAAGCTCTTAGAGTTTTTAGGTGATATCACTGTCAATGGTCAGCCGGAACTGAAAGGTAGACAATTACCTCAAATACAGACCTTTTCAGCACCACTACCGTCTTGGGAACTTAGCAATGATTCAGGTTTAACAGGTTCTAGAGAGCAATTTAAATTGCTCGGCGCAGATGGTTTCAGTCAATGGATGTTAGATCAGAAACGCGTCTTGATTACCGATACGACTATGCGAGATGCACATCAGTCATTGTTTGCGACGCGAATGCGCAGTGCAGATATGCTTGCCATTGCGCCATATTATTCAAAAATGGCAGACCAGCTATTTTCACTCGAATGCTGGGGCGGGGCAACTTTTGATGTATCGATGCGTTTCTTAAAAGAAGACCCTTGGGAGCGTTTGGAAAAACTACGTGAAGCTGTACCAAATATTTTATTCCAAATGTTGCTCAGATCTTCAAATGCGGTGGGATACACCAATTATCCTGATAATGTCGTACGTCATTTTATTCAGCAAGCCGCGCAGTCTGGTATTGATTTATTCCGTGTTTTTGACTCTTTAAATGCAGTGGATAATATGCGCACCGCGATAGATGCTGTACGTGACACGGGCATGCTTTGTGAAACCGCGATTTGCTATACCGGCGATATTTTTGATCGTAGTCGCCGCTATGATTTGAAATATTATGTCAATATGGCGAAACAGCTGGAAAAGGCTGGAGTAAATATTCTGGCAATTAAAGATATGGCCGGTATTTGTAAGCCTAAAGCTGCCTATGAATTGATTAAGACCTTAAAAGAAGAGACTGGTTTACCAGTTCACTTCCATACACATGACACAAGCGGGATTGCTTCGGCAAGTATCTTAGCTGCAATTGATGCAGGAGTAGATGCTGTAGATACCGCCATGGATGCAATGAGCGGTTTGACCTCGCAGCCAAGTATGGGCTCCATTGTTTCGGCACTGCAAAATACTGAGCGTGATACAGGTTTAAATCAGAAAAGTCTACAAGCGTTATCGAGCTATTGGGAAGGCGTACGCAATATTTATGCACCGTTTGAAGCAGATATGCGTGCAGGCACAGCAGACGTTTATCATCACGAGATGCCAGGCGGTCAATATACCAACCTACGCGAACAGGCGCGCTCTTTAGGTTTAGAAGAGCAATGGTCAGATATCTCAGATGCGTATGCTCAAGTCAATTTACTGTTTGGTGATATCGTTAAAGTCACGCCGACCTCTAAAGTTGTAGGGGATATGGCTTTGTTTATGGTGTCGAATAATTTGACGACCGAAAATGTAAAAAGCGCAGACTATGCAATTGATTTCCCTGAATCTGTAATTTCGCTGTTTAAGGGTGAATTAGGAGTGCCAGCGCATGGTTTTCCTGAAGATTTACAACGAAAAATTTTAAAAGGTGAACAGCCTTTAAGTGACAGACCTGGTGCGCTTTTGCCTGCAGTTGATTTAACAGGGGAAAAGAAAAATGTTCAAAAACTTTTAGGTCAGTGTATTCGTGAGCAAGAATTTGCTTCTTATTTGATGTATCCAAAAGTATTTATGGAATTTATGCAGCATAAGCAGAAATATGGTGCAGTATCCAATATACCTTCGACTGCATTCTTTTATGGCTTAATGGAAAATGAAGCTGTTGAAGTTCCGCTTGAAAAAGGCAAAATGCTAGAAATTAAACTTCTAGCGCAATCCCAAGCGAAGAATGGAAACGTTGATTTATTTATTGAATTAAATGGACAGTTGAGATTGCTGCAAATTCAGCAAACTGGACAACTGTCAGAGCAGAGCCGTACTCAAGCTGAAACAGGAAATGCGCAGCATGTTGGCGCGCCAATGCCGGGTATGATCAGTACTGTTGCTGTGAAACAAGGCCAGAAAGTTGAGAAAGGAGAAACTTTATTTACTGTTGAGGCAATGAAAATGGAGTTGGCGGTTAAAGCGGAAGTGGATTGTATTATTCAAGACATTTTATTGAATTCGGGTCAATCTGTAAAAACCATGGATTTGGTGATGACATTATCCTAAGAGAAAATAAATTCAAGCAAGCCCAGATTTGCAATCTGGGTTTTCGTTTATACTAATTTATTAATTGAGCCATTTTGTCATTCAATAAGGTGTAATCAGGTGGGGGAGTAGTAGCACCTGAAATAAGCATGTTTTGCTGTCTGTAACATCCAGCATTGTCATTATCAATATTTTTAAGAATTAGTTGATGGATGTTCTGGATTTGCCATTCAGAAAAAGGCTCTTCTTTACGAATAAAGCCTTCTACATAGTAAATCGCATTTCTACGGTTAATTGCCTCGAAATGTGCTCGTAATGCTTTCCCGCCAACAGTAATACCTTCCAACACAACTTTTGTTTCTAGCAATGTCAGTGTATTGGCTGCAATTGCATTTGAATGGTATGTTCAGCGAACAATAAGATTTTTTTACAATTGCAGGAGAAAGGGGACGATGCTGATCTAATTTTGTTTTTAAAGTATCTATAATGTCAAACATAACTTTTTATCTACAGTTGAATTTTTAAATGATACATATAAAAGAAATGTTATAACATTTCTTTTATATTAAATGTATACGTGTTAAAATCAGTACACCATTTCAAATCCTGTTAATGGATTTGAACAAAATAAATTTTGTGATTCAATGCGCTAAATCTAATTTGGGTAAAAAATGGGTACAGGTAAAATGCTATTGACTTTATGGTTCACTAAATCAATAGTTTAGGAGTTGAGTTCAACTCCCGCCATCCCACCAAATTCCTAAAAAAGCCTTTAAACTCAATGTTTAAAGGCTTTTTTATTGGCTGTATTGTCCGACCTTGTCCTAAGCTGTGTGACCCAATTTTTGCCTTGAGTGGGTAATTTTTGGGAAAATTTACCCAATAATTTTAGGATTGATAACGGGTAAATACACATGAAACTCACAGATACAGAATGCAGAAAAGCACAGCCACAAGATAAGCGTTACCGTCTGTCAGATGAGAATGGTCTTTCACTTCTTGTGACGCCAGCAGGACAAAAATACTGGAATGTACGTTATACCGTTCATGGTGAACGCAATTCTGAGTCATTCAGTCTATATCCTGAGGGGGAGTTTAAAGAAAGCAAGAGAGCTTGCCCTTGAACTGAAATACTTGTATTACAGGTCAGTCTAATACAAACATATCAAGCTATTTTTAAATTGGTCGTTGAGAATTGGTTTGAGAGTTAAAGAATAAATAGTCATGATCTAAAAATGATAATCTGCTTTATTCAACTCTTTTGAGACAACAGTGTAATCTTTAATCCCTTAGGAAAATTCGGTTCAAATTGGATGGTATAAGCATATTGTTGCAGCATTATTTTGACCAAAGATAAGCCCAGTCCATGACCTTTCTGCTGAGCCGATTTACGCCAAAAACGTTGCCCTAAGTAACGAATGTCTTCGGCATTTAAATGTCGGCCGTTATCTTGAATGCGTAACGTATTTTCCTGCATTTTCACCTCAATCACATCAGCATTTGCATGTAATAAGGCATTTTCAAGCAGGTTTTTAAGAACAGAATACAAGACAAATTGAGGTAATGCCAAATTACCAAGACTGTGCCAATCGACCTGAATTTTAGCTGTTGCTTCAGGATAAATCAGTGCTAAATCATCGAGTACTTTTGCAATAATGGGCTGTACCTGAATGCTTGCTTTGATCTGTTCAATAGATTGATCAGTATTCGACAACATCAGTAATTGCTCAAGTAAATCAGCATAGCGACGGACACTTTGATTTGCTTGATCCAAGCTATATTGCAATTTCATATTGCCGTCCGTTTTCGCTATCAGTTGTGCCAATTGCACATTGGTTTTAATTGCAGTTAAAGGACTCCGTAATTCATGCGCCGCGTATGCACTAAAGACTTTTTCATTTTCAAGACTTTGATGCAGTTTATGGACTAAGCGATTCGCATTTTGCACAAAAGGGTAGATCTCTGAGGGCATGGTATTGGCATCTAAGCTTGTGAGATATTGGCTTGCCTCATTGAGCGATAAATTTGACTGACTTAAATCGCTTACAACCAGATCCAAGGCTTTAAATTCTCGACGAATGATCAAAACAATTAAGCCGATACACAACAATAATGACAAGATCAGCGGAATTAAGACCGATTGTAAAATTTGTTTTAGCAAAGACTCCCGCAAAAACATACGCTCTGCAGCCACTACTTGAATCTCACCACGGCGTAACACATAACTGCGCCATTGCGTCTCACCTTGTTGCCAAGTACTGAAACCAACCGCTTGCTGACTTAAATCTTTCGGTGCCCCGCGTGTTTTGGCAATCACATGCTGTCCTACACTGATGTCAGAGCTAAATAAAGATACTTCGCAAGCGATCAATTGTTCTTGGTCTGTGGAATGAAGTTGTTGGACTAAGGCAGACTCATCCAAACTTTGCAGTGGTAATTGTTGAATCAGTCGTGCGACCATTTGTGCGGAGGCATGCAAACGTTGATCTAAGGTGTCCTGAAGACGTTTTTGTAAGTCGAGATACAGCCAAACAAATACCACACTCCATAAGCCGATCATCACAGCCAAAAGACTGCTGACCAAGCGCCATTTTAAGCTGTGTGATTTTTGCATGGCATTGACTCAGGAATTTTAAACATATAACCGACGCCACGAATGGTTTGAATATAGTCCGCATTCAATTTTTGCCTTAAGTGATAAATATGGACATTCAGAGCATTGCTTTCGATACTGTCTTGGAAGCCGTATAACTTATCTAGCAAAACTTCATTTTTGAGCACTTGATTTGGATGGCTCATCAAAGTTTCAAGCAAACTGTATTCACGTCGTGAAAGCTGAATCATTTGATCTTGATAATGGACTTCTTGAGTGTCTTTATTGAGCTTTAAGTGGTCAAATTGAATGACATTCGATGAAAAACCGCGGTGACGTCTGGTGAGTGCATGAACCCGTGCAATCAGTTCATCCAGTTCAAAAGGCTTGGTTAAATAGTCATCGGCACCGACATTTAATGCCTCAACACATTGCTGGGTCTGTAACCGTGCAGTTAAAACCAAAACAGGAACATGAATCTGATCTCTGCGCCATGATCGCAGTAAGTCTAAACCATCTTGGTCAGGTAGGCCTAAATCAAGTAAACATAGATCGACCGCACTGTGGCGGATAAAATAATCCGCATCACGCGCATGACTCACATGTTCTACTGAAATATTTAAAAAATCCAATGTGGCACAAATACTTGAGGCAATATATGGATCATCTTCAACCAAAACAACAAACATAGCGTTTTCCTGACTTCCTACCTGTATTTTATAAATGATTTATCTTATTAATGCTCCCTTAATTTATGCTTTTGCATAATCAACCAAAATAGATTCGTATCGGGTATTGGAAGTCATCTATGCGTATAGGGTTAGCAGGGTTGTGTGGAATATTCAGCATTTTGAGTATGCAAACAGCATCCGCTGATTTTTTACCTCCTGATCAAGCATTTTCTTTTCAGGCTGTATCCACAGCGCAAGACAAAGCCATCTTCACGTGGCGTATTGCTGATGGATATTATCTATATCATGATCAGCTTAAAGTCATTGAAAATGGCAAAGCATTATCACTGCAACTGCCTCGTCCACAGCAAAAAGATGACCCCAATTTCGGCATGACCGAAGTGCATTATGGACAAGTGCAAGCAACTGTCGCCATGCAACCGAAGCAAAGCTATAAAATTGAATGGCAAGGCTGTGCCGAAAGTGGCTTATGTTATCCAGTTCAGCGCACCACCATTCAAACCGATGCCGATGGATTATTGCCTGAAAGCAAGCTGAGTCAGCAAAGTACAACGCAAAAGAAATTATTAGATGCAGTCACATCGTCGTCATTACCCAATACTGCAATACCTGTAGAACTACAGGCGAAAAACACTGAAACTGTAACAGTTGTAACGCCAGCAAATACAGCAGAAGTCAAAGAGGATGAAAATGGCTTAAGTCCCTCTTCTGAAGTGACTGCTTTAACAGAACCTAGCGAAGCCAGTGCGCCAGAGTTAGATGATGCCTTGATGATGCAGGCAAGTTCTGAATCTGTGACTACAACGAATGCTGAACAGCGTACGAAGCAGATCGATTGGAACAACGACCAGTACTTCTTTTATTTACTTTCAACAGACAATATTGCACTGAATCTGATCATTTTTTTAGGTTTAGGTGTATTGCTCGCATTCTTACCATGTTCCTTACCACTGATTCCGATCTTATCCAGTATTTTGGTACAACGTCATCGTGGCTATCGTGCTGGCATGATTGCAGGTGTCTTTGTGGTCGGAATGGCATTGATTTATGCCTTGATGGGTTTAGCTGTGGCAGGACTCGGCTATAACTTCCAACGTTGGTTACAAAGTCCCATATTTATTGGGTTATTTGCCGTGATGTTCGTGCTGTTTGCATTGAATTTATTTGGCGTATTCCAGTTGTCTTTACCACAAGGTGTATTACAGCGTTTAGATCAATGGCAACAACGACAAAAAGATGGAACCTTATGGGGTTCATTCATTATGGGCATGATCTCTGCGCTAATTGTCGGACCCTGTATGAGTGCGCCATTGGCAGGGGCTTTGCTGTTTGTTGCGCAATTGCCTGAACCGTGGATGGGGGCTAGTTACCTGTTTATTCTAGGTCTAGGTGTGGGCTTACCATTGTTGATTGCCTGTGTGTTTGGTGCACAGTACTTACCCAAACCAGGCGTGTGGATGGATCGTCTGAAATTCACTTTCGGTTTTGTCATGCTGTTGTTGGCAGTGTATTTCCTGCGTCCTTTACTGCCGAGCGTGGTTTATTTGACGTTGATGGGACTCTTATTCATCGATATCACGGTTTACATTTTATGGAAGATACGTCCGCATATTTCGCAGATGCCGACGCAACTACTGTTTATTGTTATGAGCTTAGCTACTGCAATATCGGGTGGATGGTATGTCACGCAAGCATGGTCACAACTGAATACGACACAAGCCACAACATTAGTCGCATGGCAAAAAGTACGTACCCAAGCTGAGCTTGAACAGGCACTCAATCAAGTCAAAGGACAAGCAGTGCTCATAGATGTGTATGCCGATTGGTGTGTGGCTTGTCAGCCGATTGAAAAAGAGGTGTTGCCTCGTGCCGATGTACAAACAGCTTTAGATACTGTTGCTCGAATCAAACTCGATTTAACCGAATATGAAGCAAGTCAAGATATTGTGCTGAAAGACTGGCAAATTTTAGGGCCACCGACTTTAATTTTCTTAGATACAGAGCATCAGGAACAGCGCAATCTACGTTTGACGGGTACCTTTAGTGCAGCGCAACTCTTGAACCGACTTAAGGTTGGAGCACAGCGATGATTTCGAATGAAGCCTTGCATCTTGGACCATTCATGTTGCCTTGGGGACTGTTGTGTTTGGTGTTGGCTTTGCTGGTCAGCGCCATGATTGGACGAAAAGTCGGGCAAAAAGCACAGTGGTCAGCCGAGATTCAACAGCGTTTCCAAGATTCGATTTGGAACAGTGTTTGGATCGGATTAATAGGTGCACGCCTAGTTTTTATTGGATTAAATCTGGAATCTTATCTCGCATCGCCAATTGATATGCTGAAAATTCAAGACAAAGGGTTTCATCTGAGTGGCGGAATAATTATAGGAAGTGCATGGTTTTGGTGGCGAAATTCAGCCATTGCGAACAAAGCAAAGGCCACATTATTGCTGATCTTTGTCATGCTCGTGGGGGCGGGATGGACAGTACAAAAAATCACGCATCAAGACAGCCATTATCCAAGTTTGAGTTTTCCGAGTCTGAATCTTACCCATCAAGATCCGTCAGAAATCATTGCGCTAAAACAATTTCAAGGTCAGCCCACGGTTATGAATTTATGGGCGAGTTGGTGCCCTCCGTGTCATCGTGAAATGCCTGTATTACAGCGTGCGCAGGATCAATATCTTGAGGTGCATTTTGTCATGCTCAATCAAGGGGAGGAGGTCGATACCGTCCGTGCTTATCTCACAAAACATCACTTCAGTTTTAAACACGTTCTGCTAGATGTGCAGGGTGAAATGCCACAAGCAGTGAACAGTTTAGGTTTACCCACTACCTTATTTTTCAATGCACAAGGTCAGTTGATTGCGCGTCATCAAGGCGAAATCAGTCAAGCGATGTTGCAACAATATCTCAAGAAAATTAACCCATAAATTAATCATAGGATATGTGTCATGAATACTTTACTTAAAACCAGTTTAGTTATCGGAACACTGTTGACGGTGGCATGTGGTGTCAGTGCTAATCCGAATGCCATTAAAAAACAACTAGAAAAAGAAGGCTTTCAATTTGTCAAACCAATTCCTGCACCCGAAGGTTTAACAGGTTGGGTAGGACATGAAGATCAATATTCCAATACCATTTTTATTTCTAAAGATGGTAAATATTATATAAAAGGTGAGTTGTTTGATGCCCAAGGCAATAATCTTTCAAACACCCAAATTGAAACCCATATGAAAAAAGCCATTTTGGATGATGTATGGAAAACATTAGAAGATTCAACATGGATTCAAGATGGCATAACCGATGCGCCACGTATTGTCTATGTATTCTCAGATCCCAATTGCCCGTATTGCCATAAATTTTGGCAAGAAGCACGTCCTTGGGTAGAGTCAGACAAGGTTCAATTACGTCATATTCAAGTGGGTGTGATTCGTGAAGAAAGCCGTGCTCAGGTGGCAACTTTACTGATGTCAAAAAATCCAACAGCCGTATTTAATGATATCAATGTCAATCGTGGCAAAAATCGTCTTAAACCAGCTGAAAATATTCCTTTAGAGATTGCAGAAAAAATTGATTTTAACCAAAGGTTAATGGGCAAATATGGTTTCTTCTCAACACCATCCATTGCTTGGCGTGACAGCAAGGGGAACTTTCAGTCCGCACAAGGGATGCCGAGTGATCTCAAAGAAATCTTTGAAAAATAAGTAAAATGGATGTTCACCAAGCCAACACATCAGCCCGTCTAAGATCATGCTAAGCTCAACATCAACGACTTAAACATCAGAGGGCACAATGTCAAATTTACAAGATCCACGGGTATTGTTTGCTTTGGA
Organism: Acinetobacter sp. YH12140; assembly: GCF_013418475.1. Classification (NCBI taxonomy): domain Bacteria; kingdom Pseudomonadati; phylum Pseudomonadota; class Gammaproteobacteria; order Moraxellales; family Moraxellaceae; genus Acinetobacter; species Acinetobacter sp. YH12140. Next base: position 11,557 of record NZ_VPBZ01000004.1, on the reverse strand, counting down.
ACGTACGGCATTGGCATGGAATCGCAGTGGTTTAGCGCTGATAGCCTTTGGTTTTGTGATTGAAAAATCAAATGTATTGCTACAATTACTGCACCCTGAGCAATATCAGCACAAAATTATCTATGGACAATGGCTTGGCATTGCCGTGATTGTGTTTGGTTTATTGGTGAACTTTGCCTCAATTTTGCAATATCGTCGAGGATTGCGATCATTAACCGAACAGGAATTTATTGCGGATTATCAGAGCCAACATCCCGTGTGGCTGAATTTATTGACCATGCTGACTGGGTTTTTACTGATCATCTCATTTTGGATTTACTAAGCTTAGCTGAGCTTCCATACAAAAGCATGCACAAAAATGTTTATTACTGACAGTACAATTGATACAGCGTTTGCATAATACCCAGCACTTTAGGGTCTGCCAATTGATAAAAAATTTGTTTGCCTTCGCGACGTGTCGAAACAATTTTATTGTTCCGTAAAACGGTCAATTGTTGCGATAGGGTCGGCTGATGAATATCAGTACATTCCTCAATTTGCTGAACATTTAATTCGCCATTGATCAACACACATAAAATTTTTAAACGGTCAGGATTTGATAACACTTTCAAACAATTGGAAACGGTATCAACATGCGTAAATTCAATTTTTAAGTTATCGATTGCGATGTTCATAACGTCTAACCTGAATCATAAAAAGCAAAAGGAGCAAAGTATATCGAGATAATAACATAAAATGACTTGATTAATATATAATATTATATAATATAAGTTTAAATATTGTTTTATGGCGCATTAACTATGCATGATTTTGTGACAGCGTTTCTTGGTGGTGCTCTGTTGGGTATAGCAGTGGTGGGTTATTTGTATGTCCATGGGCGTATTGCAGGCATCAGTGGCTTAATTGCGCAGGTACTGAATCCACAGACGATTTTTAAAACGCCTGCAGTGTGGTTTCTTTCAGGCTTGATCATCACGCCATTTATTTATGGTCTTTTTGTACAACCAGAGATTATCGTGTCTGCTAGCCCAATAATGATGATTATTGCTGGTTTACTGGTGGGTTTTGGTACCCGCTTAGGTTCTGGTTGTACCAGTGGTCACGGTATTTGTGGGATCAGCCGATTATCTAAACGTTCCATCATTGCAACTATGACCTTTATGTTTGCAGGCTTTATTGCTGTATATGTCGTTCGTCACTTGATTGGAGCATTTTAAAATGAAAAACTTTTTAGCTTTTGTCTTTGGTTCGCTTTTTTCAGTAGGTTTGATGTTCTCTGGCATGTCTAATCCGCAAAAAGTGATCGATTTTTTAGACATATTTGGTAATTGGGATGCAAGCCTTGCCTTTGTCATGATGGGTGCAATTGCTGTGGCATTTATTCCATTCCAAAAAGCGGTACGTAGCAGTGCACCAACCACAGTATTTAATGAGCAGATTGATTTACCAAGTAACAATAAAATTGATTCAAAGCTTATTATCGGTGCCTTAATATTTGGTGTGGGATGGGGGATTGCCGGCATTTGCCCAGCGCCAAGTTTCACCTTAATTGGCTTAGGGCATTATCAAGTTTTATATTTTATAGTGGCGATGCTTGCAGGCGTGTTGATTCACCGTAAATGGTCAGGAGCTTAACTATGCAACAACCGATTGTTCAGGATTTTTTTGATCAAGCGACCAATACATTTAGTTATGTGGTGAGTGATCCGGTAACCAAGCGCTGCGCTATCATTGACAGTGTTTTGGACTATGATGCGGCTTCGGCAACCACCTCGACCACCCATGCTGATGCAATCATTGCATATGTCAAAGTACAAGATTTAAAAGTAGATTGGATTTTGGAAACCCATGTGCATGCCGATCATTTGACTGCAGCACAATATTTAAAATCTGTACTCGGTGGCAAAATTGCCATGAGTCATCATATTGCCTTGGTGCAAGAAACCTTTAGTGCCATTTATAATTTAGATATCAAGCAGTTTAATGCTCAACAACCATTTGATTATTTATTTGATGATCATGAGCATTTTCATATTGGTGAGCTAGAGGCATATAACATCCCGACACCAGGTCATACGCCTGCATGTTTAAGTTATGTAGTGGGTGATGCAGTCTTTGTCGGTGATACTTTATTTATGCCAGATTATGGCACAGCACGTTGTGATTTTCCGCGTGGTAGTGCAGATACCTTATTTGATTCGGTGCAAAAACTGTATCAATTGCCAGCGTCCACCCGGGTGTTCTTGTGCCATGACTATTTGCCAAAAACGCGTGATGAATATCACTGCCAAACCGATATTCAAACGCAAAAAGAGCACAATATTCATATTCATGAGGGAACTACAAAATCTGAATTTGTGCAGATGCGTCATGAGCGGGATGCAACATTAAGTATGCCTAAACTGATTTTGCCGTCGATTCAAATCAATATGAAAGCGGGCCAATTTCCCGAACCTGAAGAAAATGGGGTGTCGTATTTAAAGTTACCGCTTAATTTTTTTAAAACCTAAAAATATTGTATTTCAAATTATTAAAGACTTATTTATGTCTTTATCTTAAAAATTAATATTTATATCTTTAAAGTGAATATTCACTTTAAAGATCTTGGTATTTTAGGTATATTTATTCTATAAAGCTGACTTGTATGATCGGATTTCAAGCCAGCACTGCCTTTTAAGTATTTTTGCTTTCGTTGGCATCTGTTGAGAGAATATGTTGCTAAGACAGAGTGGACTGTTTTTTGCAATTTTAACTTTAGTTTTGCAAATCGCAGTATATTTACAACCGCTATTACCCGAAGAATTTCAAATTGCTCCGGTATGTCTCTCTATTACACATAATTTACTGTCCCCAGAAAAGCACAAACACGTACATGAGACGTATAACGAACTTGTTCATCATCTGACCCACGATCATAATCACGACGATCACAATGGACATAACCATCAATGCCAATACTGTACCGTCTATGGTGATGTTGTCCTACCTTTTGATTTTGAGATAGTTGAAATCATCGATAAGATTCAAGTCCGTCTAAGTTTCTATAAAGATGCTTTCCGACATGTATATTTTTCACTGCAAAGGCTTTACTTACTTCCACAAGGTAGGGCACCTCCACACACACTTTAAATCCTAATCAGACCAACAATTTGAATTGTTGATTTACCTCGGTATTTAAAGAGTGATTTTATGAAACTTTATATTTTTGCATCGTTTAGCGGATGCGAACAGAATCGGTTCGCCTATATCATTAGGCTAAAACAATTGATCAAATCCCAACAGATTCACAACAGTCTGCGTCATCGTACTGATCTATCTTTCCTAAAGCAGTCCCGAAATTATGGGCCGTTAGTGGTTCACCGCATAATTCCACAATAAGGTGATAGACATGGATTTAGGTTTGACAGCACTTGAATTGGCGCGAATTCAATTCGCTTTTACAGTTTCTTTTCATATTATTTTCCCTGCAATTTCCATTGGGCTAGCAAGTTTTCTTGCGGTCTTAGAATGGCGTTGGCTTAAAACACAAGATCCCGTTTACCGTGATCTGTTCCAATTTTGGATCAAGGTGTTTGCATTGTCTTTCGGAATGGGAGTGGTTTCAGGGGTAGTCATGAGCTACCAATTTGGCACCAACTGGAGTGAATTCTCTCGTATTGCGGGTAGTGTCACTGGCCCCTTACTCAGTTATGAGGTCTTGAGTGCCTTCTTCTTAGAAGCGGGTTTCCTAGGCATTATGCTGTTTGGGTGGGGAAGAGTGGGTCCTAAAACCCATTTCTTTGCCACACTGATGGTGGCAATTGGCACCTGTATTTCCATGTTTTGGATTTTATCTTCCAATAGCTGGATGCAAACTCCACAAGGCTTTAGCTTTGAAAATGGCATTATAGTGCCGCAAGATTGGTTTGCTATCGTTTTTAACCCATCATTCCCTTATCGCTTAGCGCATATGGCTCTAGCAGCATTCCTTGTATCTGGCTTATTGGTCGCTGCTACTGCAGCATGGCACTTACTCAAAGGTCGCCGTGATGCCTTAGTAAAAAAATCATTTTCTATGGCGATGTGGATGATTCTCGCACTTGCACCTTTACAGGTATTTGTGGGGGATATGCATGGTCTAAATACATTAGAACATCAACCTGCGAAACTTGCTGCAATTGAAGGACATTGGGAAACTAATAAAGATCATGGCATGCCGTTATATTTGTTCGGTATTCCTGATATGGAGGCGGAAGAAACCAAGTATGCAATTGGCATTCCGAACCTCGGTAGTCTGATCATGACGCACACCTTAGAGGGAGAGGTGAAAGGCTTAAAAGAATTTGCCCCTGAAGATCGACCAAACTCGCTCATAGTATTTTGGAGCTTCCGCATTATGGTCGGTATGGGAGTCTTGATGATTTTGCTTGCTCTGATGGGGGCATGGTTGCGTAAAACTGGGAAATTTTATGAGTCAAAATGGCTACACAAATTTGCCTTATGTATGGGACCTTCAGGCTTTATTGCCCTGCTTGCTGGTTGGTTTACCACAGAAGTCGGGCGTCAACCTTGGGTCGTGTATGGCGTACTGCGTACCAAAGACGCCTTGTCACCAGTATCGGCAGAACAAGTCGGTTTAACCTTAATAATCTTTGTGATTGTCTACTGCGTCGTATTTGGTATTGGGATTTATTACATGCTCAAATTGATGGTTAAAGGACCCCAGTTCATTCATTCTCAAGCCCATAGCGATGGTGAGGTCATTCGTGCATCAAATCGTCCAATGAGTACGATTGATGAGTCGCTTGAAGTACAACCACAGGAGAAAAACCATGATTGATTTATCCTTAATTTGGGTAGTAATCATTGTTGTAGGTGTGCTGATTTATGTGGTACTCGATGGCTTTGATTTAGGGATTGGTATCCTTTTTCCTTTAGTAAAAGATCGCCAAGAACGCGATGTGATGATGAATACAGTCGCACCAGTTTGGGATGGCAATGAAACATGGATGGTTTTAGGTGGTGCAGGCTTATTTGCGGCATTTCCATTGGTGTATTCGACTGTACTCTCTGCGCTGTATATGCCGATTATCTTAATGGTCATCTCGCTGATTTTCCGTGGAGTCGCCTTTGAGTTTCGTTTTAAAGCGAACCGAACCAAACATTTATGGGATCAAGCGTTTATTTGGGGCTCGATCTTGGCATCATTCTTCCAAGGTATGATTTTAGGTGCTTATATCCAAGGGATTGAAACCACCAATGGTATTTATAGTGGTGGCGGATTGGATTGGCTGACCCCATTTTCAATTTTTACCGGCATTGCTGTAGTGGTGCTGTATGCCACTTTGGGCTGCGGATGGTTGATTTTTAAAACTGATGCACGTGTTCAAAATCATATGTTTAGCCTCATGCCAAAACTGATTATTGCCTTATTTGTGATTTTTGCTGCAGTGAGTATTTACACCCCATTGGTACATGCAGAGATTGCAAATCGTTGGTTTAGCTTGCCGCAACTGTACTATTTTAGCCCTGTGCCGATTTTAGTATTGATCTTCACATTATTGGCTTTACGTGCCTGTAAAAGACGTCAGGAATTTGCGCCATTTATTTATACACTTGTCTTAGTTGTGCTGGCATATACAGGGTTCTTAATCAGTCTATGGCCAAATATCATCCCACCATCCGTCACCATTTGGCAGGCAGCAGCACCGCAAAGCAGTCAATTGTTCGCCTTGATTGGAGCATTGGTGCTGATACCGATTATTTTGTTCTATACCGCACTGTCGTATTGGGTGTTCCGTGACAAAGTTCGTGTCGGCGATGATGGCTATCATTAAGGAGAATCATCATGAAACTGAATCAAGCAGGCTGGTTTATTGTGCTATGGCTTGGTGGTGTCTTGAGTTTGGCGCTTGTTGCAGGGTTCTTTAGACTGCTGGTGCAGTGGGCTTACTAGAACCTATTCCTTAAATCTGAATCCACTATCTTGCTGGGTAAGATAGTGGATTTTTTTGAGGGACTAAAGGTGAATTGAGTAAGTAGAATATGACAATTTAAAGTGTCGAAATACATAAAATATATTTTTTTATATTCAATACTTCTTTTGAATGATTTTTCTGTTTTTTTAGCTTCTATATTGTTAAAACTAACATGAAGCATTGAAAAAATCTTAAGGAGCGTGAGTGGAACTTAAACAGCTCAAATATTTCATCACCATTGTAGAATCTGGAAGTTTAGGCAAAGCTGCACAAAAACTTGAGGTTGGCACATCGGCACTCAGTCAACAAATTGCAAAACTTGAAGATGAACTTTGTACACGTTTATTACAGCGAAATTCTACAGGTGTGACGCCCACGCCAGCGGGTTTAGCATTTTTTAAGCAAGCTCAACTTTCTCTACGTCATGTGCAATATGCTATTGAGGCGGCGCACTCATCTCGTCTGACTGGTCATGTGAGTGTAGGATTTTCTCCAAGCATCGCATCTGTATTGGGTATTCCCTTTATGCAGCTCATGTCAGAGCGTTATCCTGATATTAAAATTCATTTAGTTGAAAGTCTCTCGGGAAATTTAACCAATTTAGTCAACTCAAGACAGCTCGACATTGCCATTATTTTTACCCAAGATGTCGATGCCAATTGGGCAGTACAACCGTTATTAAAAGAACAAATGTTTCTTATGGCAAATCGTTCTTTACTGAAAGAGTATGGCTTTGAACACTGCATTGAAAATGGAAAAATTGATTTAGAAAATGTGAATCGTTTGCCTCTGGTACTACCAAGCCAACGACATGGTCTACGTAAATTCATAGATCAAAAGGTTGAAGGGCTGGACGTAAATTATGAAGTTGATGGTTTACACTTACTCATGAACTGTGTCAGCAACTTAAATATGGCGACCATTCAACCTGTCAGTGCACATTTTGATTATCTCAAATCAGATATTTGTTTACTCAAAGTAGTCGAACCAGTGCTAGATCGAATTAATTATCTTATTAGTATTGCTGAAGAAGAGCTTTCTCCTGCAAGTCTCGCCACCAAAGTAGCAATTAAAATTTGTGTTAAGCAGCTGATCAATAAAGGATTATGGTCAAGTGCAGAGCTATTAGACTTTTAGCCTATTTAATTTTACTAAACACCTATTTAAAAGTTGCCTATCACAGCGCTAGGCAGTTTTGGTCTTAAATTACATCAAATTCGAAAGGGAAGACATCGAATGCATGATGTAATTGTAATTGGCGGTGGGAATGCCGCTTTATGTGCAGCATTGACAGCAAGGGAGGCTGGCGCTTCAGTTTTATTGTTAGAAGCAGCACCAAAGGAATGGCGCGGTGGAAATTCACAACATACCCGTAACCTGCGTTGTATGCATGATGAACCTCAAGATGTGTTAGTTGATGCCTATCCAGAAGAAGAATATTGGCAGGACTTACTCAAAGTGACTGCAGGTAAAACCAATGAGCATTTAGCGCGTTTAGTGATTCGCACCACGGCAACTTGCCGTAATTGGATGCGTCAACATGGGGTAAATTTTCAACCACCGTTATCAGGTGCCTTACATGTAGCACGGACCAATGCATTTTTTATGGGCGGTGGTAAAGCTTTGGTGAATGCCTATTTTAGAAGTGCAAAAGATTTAGGGGTCGAGATTCGCTACAACACAAAAATCAATGAACTGATTATTGAAGATGGGACATTTATTGCTGCAATTGCTGAAGATGGCACGCGTTTTGACGGCGCTTCATGTGTATTAGCTGCAGGTGTAGGCTTATCTCCCGGCGGCATTGCAGAAATGTCTTTAATGGCAAAAGCCCTTGGATTAGCTGTGCCTATCGTGGTTGCGTTTCAACTATCACGCCTGATTTTTGTGATATTGACCACCAATTATTTCTATCAATTGAGCAAAAAAATATTTTTTAAAACAACATATAAGCCTTAATTATCCCCAATTCGATCTTTGATTCAGATGAATTAAATAGAACACTTTCTTTAGATTGCATTTGAAATAAAGTGGAGTAGAAGTTAGAAAAAAATGAGATTAATGAAAGATAGTTGAGAAAACGGTCTTAAATGATGGTTTGAAAGTGAAGATGAGCAAGAGGGATCAATTTGATTCAGGACTGCTCTAGTCAGTCCCTTATTATTTTAATGCCGTTTTAGATCAGTAAATTTTAAATTTCATTATTATGCAAAATTCGAAGATTTAAAGATTTAACGTCAAAATTAAATTTCGCGCCAAACATCATTCTTATCTTTGAATGAAATCATAAAGTTAAATTTGTCATCATTACTTACCAAAAGGCCTTCTGGCGTTTGCATAATCACTTTTAAAACGGTACCAGTTTCAAAAAACAAAGGACTGCAATTTTCTTTATTTAATGTAATTGGTTTGAGTAATTCAACAATTGCACTTTCCATTTTACTTCCCCAAGCATAGGTTGTTAATTGAACTTAGCATATTATTGGTGAAGAAACATGTTTTGTAAATGACGTGAGCTCCATCGCAGAAAATATTTTAGAGATTTCCATAACTTAAGTTTAAATAATGGTTAAATAAATTAAGGTTTTTTAATCTGTTGATATCAAAAAAAATTTTAAAATATGACAAACTTTTTAACAGTAATTATATGTCCTAAGATGTGTTTTTTGTTCCACAAACAATGACCAGATCATCAAAAGGGCATGATCAATAATGAATTTAAGGTGAACTGCAGTTTTCATCCTTAAGCTAACCGAAAGATGTGTCGTCTTGTATTTGATTGTTAAATTTCAGATTAAACAGCGTTAAATATTCAATCTGAACAAGAAAATTAATGAAATAAAACTTATTATCAGCAACTCAATCTAAAAACAAAGATTCAGGGAAATGTAGGACCAATGTTTAAATCTTTTTTTCCAAATCCAAAATGGTTTTTTGGATCATTCCTTATATGGTTCGTGATCAATATTGTCTTGTGGTATAGCGGTGGCAATAGTTGGGGTACGATGTTTGGTTTAGCTGCAAATTATCATCAAGCAGAGCTGCCTATTGGTATTAGCCGATTTTGGAGCCCCAAATTTTTATGGTTCTATGCTTGGTTTTTTGTAGCAACGGCACTCTTTGCAGCCTTTTGGAAGATTAAATCAGATAATCCTTGGCAACGATGGTCTGTGTGGGGAACCGCATTTATCCTGTTTAATGTTTGGTTTAGTGTGGAATGTAATGTCGTAATCAATGCTTGGTATAACCCATTCTATGATCTGATCCAGAAGATGCTTTCAGGTGGTGGGGGCGAAGTGGCGACGCTATATTCAGAGACGCTGACTTTTCTCTATGTGGCCATGGTGTATGTCACACTGGCGGTATTGAACCTGTTTTTCGTCAGTCATTATGTTTTTCGTTGGCGTACCGCAATGAATGACTTTTATACTGCACATTGGGAAAAACTGAGAACCATCGAAGGTGCCTCACAGCGTATTCAAGAAGATACGATGCGTTTTGCGAGAACCACAGAGGGACTTGGGGTTAGCTTGGTTGAATCGGTGATGACCTTAATTGCATTTCTACCTGTGCTGTTAACTTTATCAACACATGTAAAGAAATTACCTGTCGTGGGGGAAATTGCCTATGCATTAGTTTGGGCGGCAGTCCTTTGGGCAGTATTAGGGACGGTTATTTTAATGCTTGTGGGTTATAAACTACCGGGTTTGGAGTTTAATAATCAAAAAGTCGAAGCAGCATATCGTAAAGAATTAGTTTATGGTGAAGATCATGCAGATCGAGCAGACCCTCTCACATTAAAAGAATTATTTGGTGAAGTCCGATTTAATTATTTTAGACTGTATTTTCACTATGCTTATTTCAACCTAGTTCGTATTTGGTATATGCAGCTTGATAATATTTATGGGTTCTTTGTATTGTTTCCAAGTATTGCAGCGGGAACAATCACGCTCGGTATATTAATGCAAATTTTAAATGTCTTTGGGCGTGTACGTGATTCTTTCCAATACCTGATTTCCTCGTGGACAACCATTATTGAACTGATTTCTATTTACAAACGTTTAAAAGCATTTGAAAAAACAATTAATAATTAATTTTTAATCTTAAAAATGACCTGTAATTAATTACAGGTTTTTTTTATGGTTTTAATTAATGAGAATTACAAATAAATAAAATCAATAAATTAAAGAGGTTAGAACTTATTTCATGATTTTATAAAAAAAATGTAAATAAAAATACTTATTATGTAATTTTGGTAATTTTACGTATGTATATTGTATCCATATTGATGATTAATTTATAAAAATTACATTTTTGTTGAATTTTATCACATTTTATTTGCTTTTTTTTTACATTTGAAATGCAAACAAAATCACATATTTTGGGTATTGGTGTGTGTTTGTGTGCAAATTCATTCTTTCTGTTTGGCGTGAAGCATCTTAACAATGCGATAAAGAAAAAAACTTTAATATTTTTTTTAACTTTGCTGAACTGTTATATGTCCATTCACATGCCTTTTGATTAATAAGATAAAGCTTGTGGTTAAAAAAAATTTTTAAATCATAAATCTATAAATAAACCAGAGGGTAATTGTCATGTTACAAGTCCAAGTTGTGTCAAAAGAACATCATTCTGTTTTAGAAAACATACAAACGAGTAATATTTTATTAAAGGAGGCTTCTGTTGTTGTTATACATACTTCAAAAGAAAATGTTTTAAGTATGGAGAGAAGTGGAAATACTTTAATTATAAAAATGAAAGATGGACAGCAACTAATAATTGAGAATTACTTTACAGATAATCCAAATGAAAACAATGTTGTACTAGAAGAAGATGATAAATTATATCTATTAGAAACAAATCCAAATGAAGCTGGATTATTTGAAATTAACTATAATCCGATCGATGAAATTAATCCTTTACTCTATTCAGATTCAACAGTTGGTTTATGGACGTGGTTAGTTCCTTTAGTTACTGCTGGAGGCATTTTAGCTTGGGCAAATAATGATTCAGATAGTTCATCGGGTTCGGGCAACTCAAATCAAGCACTCGATGCGGCAGAAAAAGCGGTAAAAGCAGCAGAAGATGCAAATAAAGCCGCAAAGGATGCTTTGACCGATGCACAAGCGGATGGATTAATTACCCCTGAAGAAAAAGCAGCTTTAGAAGATGCCTTAAAAAATGCGCAAGATGCTAAAGATGCAGCACAAAATGCAGTGGATGCCTTGCCAGACAGCGCGGACAAAGATGCACTGCAAGATCGCATTGATGCCTTAACGGATATCGAGATTCCAGCGGTCACCGATACCGATGGCAATGGCATTGATGATGTAGTTGATGCACAAATTGCCGATGCCGAAGCGGCAGTAAAAGCGGCAGAAGATGCGTATCAAGCCGCAGAAGATGCATTAGAAGAAGCCAATGCAAATGGTTTAATCACCCCAACCGAAAAAGCCGAACTTGAAGAAGCACTCAAAGCGGCACAAGACGCCAAAGACGCAGCGCAAGATGCAGTCGATGCTTTACCGTCTGCACCAGCAGCCGTGCAAGATGCCAAAGATGGTTTGCAAGACCGTATTGATGCGTTGACGGATATCACC